>NZ_JAVJRX010000101.1:0-70122 GCF_040219735.1 Coleofasciculus sp. G1-WW12-02
TCAATATTTTGATGAAAGCGTTGCGAGGTCTTGCACAACTACCGTCGGGCAGACGGAAAGTTACGCCTGGGGATGAGATGACCCCCTGCTCTTGTGGGGAAACCCAAAGGAGTAAGGTTGCTCGACGAGCCAGGAAACCCCGTCAGTAATGAGGGGAATCCCCTCCACGACTCGCAAGCAGGGTGGGGAGGATGTCAAATCGCATAAGATGTTTAAGGCATCATGTTTGAGGAGGGAGCGGTTCAATGTGTGGAATCGTCGGCTATATCGGCACGCAACCAGCGACAGATATTTTAATGGCAGGGTTAGAACGACTCGAATATCGAGGCTATGATTCTGCTGGAATTGCCACCGTCGGGGAAGGAAAAATTCAGTGCGTTCGCGCTAAGGGTAAACTCTATAATTTACGGGAAAAACTTGAACGCACCGAGAACCAAGCCAGACTCGGTATTGGACATACCCGTTGGGCAACTCACGGGAAACCCGAAGAATACAACGCCCACCCCCATACCGACACCCATCATCGCGTAGCCGTGGTGCAAAATGGCATTGTGGAAAACTATCGGGAATTACGGGAAAGCTTAAAAAAACGGGGACATGAATTCCGTTCTGATACCGATACCGAAGTGATTCCCCACCTGATTGCCGAATTTCTCCCCGAACCCTCAACCCCTGATTTTCAAAACCCGAATGCCTTGCTAGACGCCGTGCGCCAAGCGGTGAATCAACTCCAAGGTGCGTTTGCGATCGCACTTATTTGTGCAGACTATCCCGATGAACTCATTGTCGCACGACAACAGGCTCCTTTAATCCTGGGATTTGGTCAAGGGGAATTCTTCTGCGCCTCCGATACCCCCGCCCTTGTCCCCCACACCCATGCAGTGTTGAACCTAGAGAATGGGGAACTAGCACGGTTAACCCCCCTAGGGGCAGAAGTCTACAACTTTAACGGGGAACGTCTTCGCAAATTCCCCCGCACCCTCAACTGGAATCCCGTACAAGTGGAAAAACAGGGATTCCGTCATTTCATGCTCAAAGAAATTTTCGAGCAACCGGGTGTGGTGCGAACCTGTTTAGAGGCTTATGTTAACAGTAATTGGTCTGTGGGAGAAAAGGATGGCATTACCCCAATACCTGATCAAAACCAAGTCGCCGGAGAAACCCCATCCACAACCACGCCGATACAATTGGGACTTCCCGAATCCTTGTATGAGAACTTAGAACACGTTCAGATATTGGCATGTGGCACCAGTTGGCACGCCAGTCTGGTGGGGAAATACCTGCTAGAACAATTAGCCGGAATTCCCACGATGGTACAATATGCCTCAGAATTCCGCTATGCCCCCTCACCTCTGACGCGCAATACCCTCACCATTGGCGTCACCCAATCCGGAGAAACGGCTGATACCCTAGCCGCGTTAGAGATGGAAACACGGCGACGCAGTGGTTTAGGAGTAGAGTATCAGCCGCGATTGGTGGGGATTACCAATCGTTCAGAAAGTTCCCTGGCGCATTTAGTACCGCATATTATTGAAACCTATGCCGGAATGGAAATCGGTGTCGCCGCCACTAAAACGTTTGTCACTCAGTTAGTGGCATTTTACTGTTTAGCCCTAGATTTAGCCTATCGACGCCAAACTCTACCCCCGTCGCGGATTGCCGAAATTATTGAAGGGTTGCGCCAACTTCCCTCCCAGATTGAATTAGTCCTATCCAGTCAGGAGCATTATATTGGAGAGTTAGCCACTGAGTTTGCCGAAACTCAAGATTTTATCTTTTTAGGGCGCGGAATTAATTTCCCCATTGCCTTAGAAGGGGCGCTGAAACTTAAGGAAGTTAGCTATATTCACGCCGAAGGGTATCCGGCGGGGGAGATGAAACACGGACCTATTGCCCTATTGGATGCCAAAGTTCCCGTGGTTGCGATCGCGATGCCTGGTACTGTATATGAGAAGGTGCTATCTAATGCCCAAGAAGCCAAAGCAAGGGATGCGCGATTGATTGGGGTGACACCCATGCATGATCCAGAAGCCGCTCAAACCTTTGATATTTTATTATCAGTGCCTGTAGTCGAGGAATTACTCTCTCCGATTCTGGCGGTGATTCCATTACAGCTTTTGGCATATCATATTGCTGCGCGACGGGGTTTAGATGTCGATCAACCTAGGAATTTGGCAAAATCAGTCACGGTGGAATAACTCCCCACTTCCCAATAATTTCCCGTCTTCTAGCCGCACCTCTGCCCGAATCATCCCCAGTTGCGCCTGTCGTAGGGCTTCTGATGTAATCGCTGCACTCTCTAACTGACGGTAAAATTCGCTCATTTTCATAAACAGCACAGGCTCTCCCAAATTTATAACTCTTGCCCACCTTACCTAAAATCGGCTGATCTATGGGGAGCGTCTTATATGAGATTTTCTCTCATTTGTGACATATATCACTACATAACTTGATCACAGATCACGATTGGCTTTTTAGAAGAATCACAAACCATCTTTTAGAACGATCACAAGATTGACATAGAAAATCATTCATAATTATGACAACAAAAAGAATTTAATATTTCTGAAGTCAATGAACGTTACTCTGCCTCATACAAATATCGAAGATTTAGTGACTCAAATTTTAATGAATCGCTGCATCACCCCCTCCGACCAGCAATTTTTAAACTGTGCGTTACTTTATAAAGATAGTTTAAAGGAGCATGAACGAATTCTCATTGAGCGAGTTTTTTATGGTGTCCGACATGGATTGCTTCAAATTCTGGAATCCACCTCGGTTTAGAGGACGCTCTAGGAGTGTATCCTACCATTGGGCATGATAGTTCCGGCTAAGGAAGCATTACTTAAATCCGCTCCCATTAAATTCGCGCCAATTAAGTTAGCCCCCTTGAGATTAGCATGACTCAAGTTAGCATTAGTTAAATAAGCCAGAAGTAAACCCGCTCGCTTTAGATTTGACTGAGCTAAGTTAGCATGGTCTAAGTTTGCCTCTAGCAAATTAGCCCCTGACAAATTGGCTTTATATAAATTAGCTCGGTTCAGGTTGGCTTTGCTGAGTTGGGCGCTCTGCAAATTGGCTTTTTTGAGGAGCAATCCACTCAGATTGGCGAGACTGAGATTCGCGTTTGGCAAATGGGCGCCAGTCAGATTAGCCCCCGTAAGATTCGCTTGACTCAGATTCGCACCACTCAAGTCAGCCCTTGACAAATTGGCATGACTCAGATCAGCGCCCTTGAGATCTGCATCACTCAAGTCAGCCTCTGTCAAATTAGCATCTCGCAAATCTACCCGATGTAAATAGGCTCGAATTAAGCAAGCGCCCGTCAGGTTGGCTCCCCTTAAGTCGGCTTCGCTGAGAATGGCTCGATTTAACGTAGCACCCTTCAAATCGGCGGCTTTGAGACTAGCACGGCTGAAGGTGGCTCCCGTACAGTTTGCCTTTGCCAGTTTGGCTCGTTTCATTTTGGCATCGATGAGACTGGTGCCAATTAAGGTAGCATGTCGCAAATCCGCGTCGATTAGGGTAGCGCCACTGAGAATCGCACCACTCAAATCAGCTTCCTGGAGAATTGCAGCAGTCATATTAGCTTGGCAAAGCGTGGCTTCAATCAATAGTGTGTTCTTAAGATTAGCCTTGCTTAAATCTGCATCCTTAAGCTGAACACCAATCAGTTTAGCTTTGGCTAAATTAGCTCGCTGCAAATGGGCAGCACTCAAATTAATGCGACTCAGATTCGCTTCAGTTAAATCGGTTCCCATCAAATTCACTCCGGAAAAATTTCGTTCTCCCGTTTCGTGCAAACTCAGAAGTTTGGATTTACTTAAACATTGAATTGATTTCATAAAAACTGCCTGGTTTTATGGCTTTGGTTTGGCTACAGGCTATCCATTATGGTGTCAACTTGCATTCTATAAATTAGGATTCACCTTCTCCATAAATAAAATCATGGATGAATCCCAACAAATATAAAATTGCCCTCAATAAATGGGCAGTCTAAAAAATGGTAAATTTGTTCAGTTTAGGGTTGGAATCTAGATTTCAGTTAATTCCATCTCCCGATAAAATGCTTAGATAATGGATGCCACAGTTTCTGGACTAATTCGATATACCAATCGTTATTGATTCATCAAACTGTCGTTTTTTATTCAAACTTATGAACATAAATCAGCTTGTGGCGAATCCGTTTTTATCACCTCCAAAAGTTGGCATAACTAAAGCATAAATAATAGGTATAACTCATCGCCAATTCACGGTTTTGTTTCTACCAATCTCTGAGGTCAGTGCGGTATAAATAAGTGATCAGCGAATACCTCATCTCAACCTCGTCCATTGAGAAAACTGGAGTTATTTCTCAGGGGAAAACTACGGTTTTCAATGTAAACGCGGTTTAAGAGATATAAAGATAATCAATATCCTGAGCATCAACTAGGAGATAACTGCTCGCTGATATTAGTTATTCCCACCGCTACAAAAAGCCTTTTCCTGACGATGAGTTTTCATGCCAACCAGGTCTGGGCATTAAGCTAGAAAAGTCGCTGATTGCTAATGCCCTAGTGAATTTTACTGCTGCTCCCAAGTCTTGAGGAGGCGTCATACCGTTGGAGTTGGATTGCGTTAGCTAGTTGTTTGTAACTGATCGCCCAATTGTCAGTCGCGGTGACATACTCCCACACCAGAATCTTTGATTTGGTGTGGGCTTCCAAGCTTCACAACTTGGATTTCCTGGTTTTTCCCGTTCGGCTGACGCTCACGGCGGAAGCCTTGCGGGATTTCGACACTTACCTAGACTGAGACGAGTACATTTCAGTCCCCGGTAGACCGTCTGCACAGGCAGTTTCCATTCCCGCCAGCCCTGCGGTACTGGTTAGTTTGATTTGCGTTGGTTGTTGATGATCGAATTCGAGAATCAACTCACACTGCAGCAATTTCAACTAGCTTTGTGAGCAGATGTATCGAAGTCAATGTCAATTTACCACATTGAGGTTAGGGGAGTCGAGTGTATCCCAACGCCCAATTAAAAATTATGGCGTGGGTCTTATTGCTCCCCCTCTCCCCCCACCATTAGATAAAAGGGCTTTAAATAGCCATCTGTCTCCCGATTCGAGATCCCCTCAGACTATACGTCGCCAACAGGTTGACTTTGATTAGTCCAAAGGATGACAAGAAGCCATTTCGAGACAACTCATCCTTTAAAGATAATCCTTAGATGCCAGATCCGGCAAGGTATGATTCATGGCAAAATTTGCCGAAGAAGCCGATTCCGATCAAAAATCATCCCCCAGATGTTCACCTTCCTGTCATTAGGTAGTGGAGATAACAATTTTTGAGTCACGAGTATGGTAGGATATCTTGATACAAATTTTCAGAAAAACAAACGTTTACCCCTATGTTGTTCCCCGGGGGCAAACGTGCCGGATGTCTACCGCACACCATACCGATGATAACCACTCCCTCATCAAACCCAAAGCTCTTGGGCTATTGGGCTTATCTAGCTATTGAAAAACATTTCCAGAGAACCATTCAGTATGAAACTGATGTTCTCAAGGATAAAGATCCTGAAGCGCTACACCAAATGCGTGTAGGGATGCGACGGTTACGAACAGTAGTGAAAGGTTTTGACCCAGCCTTGGTGTTACCCAAAGCCGCTAGGGAGAAAAAGATTGCTAAAGTAGCGCGACGGCTGGGACAACTGCGGGATTTAGACATCATGCAAGATGCGCTGCAAAATCAGTATCTGCCCACTTTGCCCAACTCTGAACAAAAAATCGGCAAAAAAGTATTAGGCACTTTAGCAAAGCGGCGTCACCATGTCTTAGTTCAGGTTAAGAAAACCCTCAACGACAAACCCTATCAGGAAATGAAACTGGCATTTCAAGATTGGTTGCAGACGCCGACTTACGGATTTTTTGCCGAATTTCCCATTGATCAGATTTTGCCTGACTTACTGTTACCGTTTGTGAGTCAGTTTTTCCTCCACCCCGCATGGTTGATGGGCGTAGAATTCTCAGACGGACAGAAGCAGGTGACTCAGGATTTGAGTTTAGAGAATGTCGTTGAACTCTTAAGTAGCCAGAGTTCAGTGTTGCACAGTTTGCGGAAACAAGCTAAACGAGTGCGCTATCAAATGGAATTATTTACTGAATTTTATGATACGCCCTATCAGGATTATGTGAAAGAGATTAAATCTATTCAGGGTACTTTGGGACAAATTCAAGATAGTTTCGTCTTGGCAGAATTTCTATCGGATTGTCTACACTTAGAAATTAAGAAGGAACTACCAACCCTAGTAGAGCAGTTGAGTGGCAATCGTTATCAATTATGGCAGGAATGGCGAGCGCTCCAGGAACGATATCTCCATCCCGAAACCCGCCAGGACTTGCGTCTAATCGTTGTACACCCGCTTACCACCACAACTTATCCCTCACCTGTTAGTGTCGAAGACACACAACATGACAACTAGAATAAATACCTCATAAAAATAAAATATTTAATTGACTTAATCTTTTGATTACCGAGCCTTTACCTTGATTGCTTACAGTAGAGCTGCCCTGCTATACCAGCTTGTGAAAATCTGGCTGGAGAGAGTTGCAGCTCATGATTCCAACTTCCAGAGCCGTTTTGGACGTAAACCCGACTCAATCTTTTGGTCAAGCCGAAATCCAAGATTCACGTCGATTGCATTTTTATGCTAAAGGGGACAAAATTCCCCTAATTGCTCAAGGAGTTTGGCAAGTCTCTCTAGGAGTAGTTCAGCTGAGTACCCTTTGCCAAAATGGAGAAGAGGTGTGGCTTGGTTGGGCAGAACCTTCAATGTTTTTTGGTCGTTGGTTTTCTCTACTGAGTGCTTACCAAGCTATAGCATTGTCTGACGTGCATCTGATTTGGTTTTCTTTAGAAGAGATTAATGATTCACCTCGATTGGCTCAGGTAATATTACCGCAAGTTATACACCGGATACGCCAAAGTGAGGCACTCCTAGCCATCGCGGGTCAGCGTCGAGTTGAAGATCGTTTACAACACTTGTTGCTGTTGATGCAACAGGAAATGGGTCAACCTGTACCCGAAGGGACTCGTTTGAAGATACGCCTGACGCACCAAAACCTTGCCAATGCCATCGGTACGACCCGTGTTACCGTCACCCGACTCCTGAACAAGTTAAAAAATCAGGGCAAGATTAGCTTTGATAGCAATCGCCACATTATTGTTAAACAAGGTAGCTTTAAAAATATTGCTGAGTGGTAAGGAATTAGCTCTCCAACTTCTGCAAGAAGTTGGGGAGCGGGTCAGGGCTGAGTAACTGTAAGTGACATCTCCTACACCAAGTGAGTACAGTATGGTGTAGGCTCTAGAGCGACTCCAGCTATTGCCTCGGACATTGACTGAGCTTTATTAACGACACGGGATGCCCCACCGCGCCGGACAATACAAAAGTTTTGTCACCTGCTCCTTGTACTGCTGGAATTTTACCCGCCCACAGATGCGACTACGTGTAGTCTGTTTCTGGACTCAAGCCTATATCCCAGGTTGTCTTGGTTGAGAGTACAGGCAAGCGGTTAGCTTTTAATTTATTTAACCTGCACCTGATAAGGGTAGCAAATTGAAACTGTTTTGACAACCATGAAACAGTGAACAACGCGAGTATCAGATAGGGAATATGAGCATCTAACCAAGTTCTGCAAATTAACACAAAAAACCCAATCTGATGTTGTCAATCAATGGAGTTCAATACCCCATTGATTGACCGCCTATCCCTCTCACGCCAATCTAAATACAGATATGGCGTGAGGCGTTAGGCGTCCAGCTAAATCATTGGACACCTCTATCGATTTATTACCCAAACCCCCCTGTTGAATCCATGATTGTCCCCTGCGTCTTCCCAGGACGAAGGATAATTTTTTTTTAAGTCAACTGCTATATTTTCTCGGATTGAACGCCAGAGAACGCCACCGTCCGGGAAATTTAGGCATTCCATGACAAAAAATAACCCACTTGATGTCATGGATGTAGCGATCGCTTATCCCGCTCCGGCGAGAATACCCCTACTATACAAGAGAGGGATAGTGGGGAATGAATCACCTCTGGTGAGAAAACTTGTTTTCGTTTCATTCGGATGGTATTCATCCTCGCAGGTATAATACCTTTGTAACCCAAGTATGGTCACAGGTTAAATTTTTCAGGAGTAAGCCCCTGTCTTTGGAGACGATTTCAATTCCACCAGCTACAGGTCAACAACCAGTCGGACTGGTTGTGATTTTGCATGGCTGGGGGGCTAACGCTAAGGATTTGCAACCTCTAGTGCCAGCATTGGCTCTATCTAATTACCATGTTTTGCTACCCAATGCACCCTTTACCCACCCCCATGTGCCTGGAGGCTATATGTGGTATGACTTGGAACGAGAAGATTATCAGGGATTGGCACAAAGTCAGCGTCTTTTGACAGACTGGCTAAAGTCTTTAGAAAGTTTCACCCATATTCCTCTTGGCTCTACTATTGTGATGGGCTTTTCTCAAGGGGGAGCCATGGCTCTAGATGTTGGCTTACATTTACCCTTAGCGGGTTTAGTGTCAATGAGTGGTTATTGGCATCGTACACCTCAAGAGATTGAACCTCCTTTGCCCCCTGTTTTAATCGTTCATGGTAGACAAGATAATGTTGTCCCTTTGAGGGTAGCTCATCGATTGCGGGATTATTTACTCGCCTTAGGCGCCCCGATGCAGTACAAAGAAGTGGATATGGGGCATGAGATTGCGCCTGAAGTGGTAGAAATTGTGCAGGATTTTATTTTGGTGAATACATGAAGTAGGGAACAGGGGTGCACAGGAGGACATGCTTCGCCCAATCCCCAATCCCTAATGCCCAATTACCAATTAAAATTCACGTCGGGAGAAAATCAGAATCGCGATCGCAAGCAGCAAGATCGTGTAGACTATGGCATAAGCGGCATGTCCTAACAGAGTCAAAGAGGAAGGGAGCAACCCATAAACCGCCTCATTTTTCAAATTCAGACGAGATAAATCGGGTAACACTAAGTAAAGAGCTTGGGTTATCGTCTCTAGAGTCGCGTTTTCACTGAGTTTCCCTAACTCCAGCACATCGCGACTCAAATGTCCCATTAAATAAATACCAACGGTTAGGAGTGTGGCTAGAATTGAGCTGGTGAATACGCCAAACATTAGCGCTACAGCTACAATTAGGCTTAACTCTAAAAACTGATAAAGCGCCGAAATCAGTAGGCTGACTAAAGGGTAATTAATGCCATTGAAACTGAGGAGAGCTAAGTAAATAGCTGTCATGGCGATAACCAAA
This sequence comes from Coleofasciculus sp. G1-WW12-02, assembly GCF_040219735.1. Classification (NCBI taxonomy): domain Bacteria; kingdom Bacillati; phylum Cyanobacteriota; class Cyanophyceae; order Coleofasciculales; family Coleofasciculaceae; genus Coleofasciculus; species Coleofasciculus sp. G1-WW12-02. Next base: position 9,311 of record NZ_JAVJRX010000101.1, read on the forward strand.
ACCGCAAGGACTCCTAGTAACCCTAAATGTTTGCCAATAATTAATTCTGCCCGTGAGATGGGTTTAGGGATTAAAACCAAGACAGTGCGTTTTTCGATTTCCTTATTAATCAAACCTGTCCCGACAAATATGGCAACGAGTACTCCCAAAACACCAATCGCCGCTAAACCTAAATCCATAAATATTTTATCTTCTGTGGTAGCGGCAACTTCCCCCAGGAGTGGTATCGCAACAACCAACAGCAGGGCAAAAAAGCCAATCACATAAAAAATGCGATCGCGAATGACTTCCTGAAACCCATTCGTGGCAATTGTCCAAATTCTACCTAAAGTTTTAGTTGTCATTTGTTTTTTGTTCTTTGTTCTTTGTCAATTCATTCGTTGCGTCTAGAATTCATAATTCATAAAGTTGGAGATTGAGAGGTAACAATCGGTTTAGGAACGCCCCATCCTTCTGCCGGATCGCATTTTACCTGACCGAGAAGACTAATACCGATGTCAGTTCGCCGAGTGACGGATATGATCTGACAAGACTTGGTGAGTAAGTAGGGTTGGGGTTGCGATCGCGGACCTTGCCAAAGGGCTTGTAGGTCTAAGTTATACCCCGAATCCCGGAGCGAAATCTCTCCGGAACTCACTTGCCACAAATTGTCTTCTTTAATATCATCAGAGGTGAGTTCTTGCATCACTTGGGCTTTAATCTGCTCAATCAATTGCTCGCGTTCACTGGGGAGAAGCATTCGCTCGACATCCGACCAAGGTTGATTATCAAGTCGTTCTTCTAAGCGAGATGCCATCAAATCTAAAATGGTAACCCCCCGGGGTAACCTTTGCTGGGATTCCTCGATGGTTATTCTGACAACAAAGGCACTTTGTCTAAATGTATCAGCTGTGATTGTGGGATATTGAACTAACCAGTTTTGCACCAGAAAATAGAATTGAAACCAACTGCTTAATATCAACTGAGTTGTGAATAGCCACACCAGGGGTTGACGTTTGTCTCTATCGGGAATTTTGGGCTTAAAATTGCCATCTAAACAAAGGGGCAATGCGGCAACTACTGCCGATACGAGGGGCCAGAACACTAAAGCATAGGGTGATAATTCTCTTGTAAAAACGCCAGAAAGATAAATAGTAATCAGCGCTCCAGTAATCCAGGGACTTAAGGAAACTTTGCCAATGCTGAAGGCTTTATTGCTACTCGTCGCCCAAAAGACACCTAGAATTAAAAATAACCAACTAAAACTCTCTAATAGAATCTTAAAAATGTTCGTTGCCCAAAATGACATGAGCCAGGAGAAAATACTTAGCCCAATCAAGGTCTGCCAAGAGAAAGCCTTAGAAGGAACAAATACTCCTAATAAGAATTTCAGGGTATTGTTGAACCAATTCAAAAAATTATCAAAAATATTCTTGAGCATCGTTTTGATTTAAAAATAGGGTTTAGGGGCTTCAGGATAGTTAGAATTATCCCGAAGGTATTTCAGGTTAGGGATAGATTCAGAGGGCGCGATTAAACTCCAGAAACCGTAACACCAAAATTAGCAAAATAGCGCTGTAGCTATAGGCATTAGCCAGTAGCACAGCAAAGGCAGGATTAGGTTTTGATTGGGTAATTTTGCGCTTGGGCAAATTAAGCAAGCTGGGTCTTTTATTTGATAAATTGGAACTCGTATTCAACTGTTCCGGGTTATCATGAATCCAGATTTTTAGTAATTCCAACCCCAGCAGTTTGATGATAAAAGTAAAAAAGAAAATACAAATGCCCAGTGAGATTATTAGAGGATTTGCTTGATCTAATCTACTGCCAATGGGATGATCGAAGAAAATAAAACTAACGATTTGATTCTGCAAAAATCGGGGCAATATAGTTTCTAGGAAGAAAAAAGTTAACCAACCAATGACAACGCTCCATAAATTCAGTGAGGTGGCATATTGAATACTGGTTTTCCGAGTGAGTTTTAGCCGTTGGTGCAAAACCCTGGCTTCTAAGGCGATCGCAACCAAGAGGAATAAGATTTGAAAGAGGAGCAGTTGTAGGGGCAAAACAATATCTATCATAATAGTTTCCTTTTGATCGATGTATCAGTTCCTCGTGTAGTGCGGAAAAATTAAGGAGCGATAAAAAAGTAGATATGATAAACCTAACATCCTTGGAGGCTTCTACCTGCTACCTTATTCCCCCATAACGGCAACGGGGATATTTTTATACTATATTAGACTGGCTGGGATAAAAGGGTGAAGGTTATTCTTAATATTCCCAGTTGTATCGTTAAACTGAGTTGGGTTGATAAAGTCCCAAGGATCGTCAATGACTAGGACAGGTATTGGTATTCGCACGGCGGCTGAGCGTACAGAACGCATCACCGGTCAGATTCATGTTTACGATGGCGTGGGTAAGGGGAAGTCTCAAGCCGCATTGGGCGTGGTTTTGCGCTCGATTGGTTTGGGGATCAACTGTGCAGAATCCAGTCGGGTGTTATTGTTACAGTTTCTTAAGGGACCGGGACGGAACTATGATGAGGATGCGGCGATTGAGGCGTTGCGACGGGCGTTTCCTCACTTGATTGATCAGGTTCGCACGGGACGAAGTGAATTTTTTACTAAAGAGGAAGTAACCCGGTTTGACAAGCTAGAGGCGCAGCGAGGGTGGGATGTGGCGAAAGGCGCGATCGCGTCAAATCTCTATTCGGTTGTGGTTCTGGATGAGTTGAATCCCCTGCTGGATTTGGGGTTACTCCCGGTTGAGGAGGTGGTGCAAACCCTGACAAATAAACCCCCGTCTCTGGAAGTGATTGTCACGGGACGAGGAACGCCGCCAGCGCTGTTGGATTTGGCAGATTTACATAGTGAGTCGGTTCCCCACGATCACCCGGTTTCTCGGGAACAGGGGATTGAGGGAATTGAAATTTATACGGGTGCGGGGAAAGGGAAATCGACCAATGCGTTAGGAAAGGCGTTACAAGCCATTGGTCGCGGAATTAGTACGGATAAATCCCACCGGGTTCTGATTATGCAGTGGTTGAAGGGAGGGACAGGGTATACTGAAGACGCCGCGATCGCAGCCTTACGCCAAAGCTACCCAAATCTGGTGGATCATCAGCGTTGTGGGCGAGACGCGATCGTTTGGCGGGGACAGCAGCAAATTTTGGATTATGTAGAAGCAGAACGGGGATGGGAAATTGCCCGGGCGGCGTTAGCGTCAGGGTTGTATAAAACGATTATTCTGGATGAACTGAATCCGACGGTTGATTTGGAACTGTTGCAGGTTGAACCCATTGTCGAGGCGCTGTTACGGAAACCCCGTGATACGGAAGTCATTATCACAGGTCGTTGTAAAAATCAACCCGCTTACTTTGAATTGGCGACTGTCCATTCGGAGATGATTTGTCATAAGCATTATTGTGACAAAGGAGTGGATTTGAAGCGAGGGGTGGATTTTTAATGGTCATGGGTCATTTGTTAGGGAACAGGGGAGTACGTCAACTAAGCTAGAGTGGGGCTATTTCCAATCGACAAACTGGGCATAGAGATAGGCGATCACTTCCCCAATGACGGTTCGTACCCCTTCGCTAGAGTGCCACCACTGTTTAGGATCATACTCTTGAGGTTCAGCCGCAATCACACCGACTCGGATTTCTGGTTCTAATACCGCTTTAAATATAATCCAGCTTCGACGGGCATGAGGTCCTAAGGAATAAAGATTTATCGATTTTACGTCTAATTCGGACGTCGATAACCATTCCCGTAGGGCGATGGCGCTTGCTTGAGTTCGATGTTTAATCACCTTGGGGGCGGGAACAGCTACCAGTTGTTCTGGGTTAAACCCCAAAACGATAAATGTGGCGGCGGTGAGTTCGGCAAAATTCTTGTATTGGGCTAAATAATATCCCTTCGAGACGGGTAAACCCGTGGTAATCAGGTGATTATAAGACCCGCGCTGGAAGAGTGCGATCGCGTCCTTAATTGCATAATCCGGTATCCAGCCTTCCACCACTATGACATCAGCCGTCACGGGAGAGTTAACCGCTAGGAATGGGTAGATAGTGCTGAGAGTGAATACCATTAAAGCAATTATACAAATAAATGTAACTATCCATCCCTGAATAGTCAGAGTCCATTGGCTTTTGCGATGAATGAAACGAATTTTCATTTTAGTTTATATTTGTCATTAACACCAACCTATTTCAAGGACTCAGGCGCTCCAGTAAACGCTGAAATAGATGTTCTTGAGCTAATTCTTCAGCCTCAACACATAGCAATAAATTTACAGCAACATTTTTCGGGTCATGAAAATTTTTTCTATTTTTTGCAACTTTATTCTTTATGTACCAACACAAAATATCAATAAAATCATGACCACGTATCTTACACCTTCGCTCTGTTATCGTATTTGTTTTTAATTCTTGGAGTTTAGTGACGAATATCGACTGACTGTTATACTGGCTATTCTTGTTGAGGTATTTTGCAATAAATGATTCTGTTTCCAATTCGATGGCTGTTCCCTTAAAACTACAGCACTTTCCCAGATCTTTTTCTTTTAACCAAGTCATCTTCAGGTCAAGTGCCTCATTTGTCGCCCTGATCAGAAATAACTCCTCAAGCACTTTCGATAAGTTATCTAAAATTTCATTGACTGGTATGTTAGATAATCCTAAAGCAATTGTCATGAATTTATCCAGTACCTTCTCATTAAACAAGTACATTTCCAGGGAGGAGTAATCGGTAAACAGTAAAATATCACACTCATAATTTTTCTGAAACAACCAATCAAAATCTTTATCCGCAATACAAGTTAAATGAGAAGGAATCTCTGAAAGCTGATGTTTTATATCTAAAGCAAGGGCAATAACACGATCTCGATTATTGTTATTTAATTCAAGTTCATTAAGTCTCTCAGCCGGAATATCAACTGTATCGATTACATATATGGCAAAGTCTTGCTGTCCTTTCTGTTTCAGGAACCATTCTATCAAATCTTTATCTGTCGTACCTTCAACATATATATCACGCAAATCAGGCTCAAGTTCATATCTAGCGACTAATTCCTCAAACTTATGTCGATACTCACTCTCCATTTTTAACTAATCAGCTTGGTTTTCTAACTTGATAACGTTCCGGCGGTATTGAGCCAGTAATTCCAATGAATGAGTGGCAAGCATAAACTGAACTTGACTACCCTCAGTGAGAGCCAGCAATGTCCGAATAAATTGACGCTGCCATTTAATATTTAGGGATATTTCGGGTTCATCAATTATGAAGATTGTTGCTTGTTCGCGGGCAGTTAGCGTATTACAAAATAAAAGTAAGAGTTGCTTTTCTCCAGAAGAAAGCATCTCCGGCAGAATTTCCATGCCTGATTCTGTCATTATACTGATTCCCTCTCGCACATGTAATCGTATCCTTTTGTCTCGAAAAAATATATTATTTATTGTGTCAACAAACAATGTTAATAAATCTTGTGTATATTGCAGAGCATCCATTCTAGCATTTACACTGTCAAGGTAGGGTTGTAAAACGTCCAAGATAATAGAATGTGTATTTTCTGCAGCATTTTTTAATGTATCGATAAGTTTTTGGTTGCTTAGGGGTGACATTAAGCCAAAGCCAGAAAAATCCTCACTACGTTTCTGTTGAACTTTTAGAGCTTCAATCAAATCACCAGGTAATCCTTTTCTTTCCTCTATAGCCGCTTCGCCTGAGTTAATAATTCGGGTAAGTATCTCTTCATAAAGATTATGAACATTAGCAGATCCTGCATTAGAACCCTTCAAGGCTTGCTCACGAATCCACTCCTCAGCTCGCTGTATAGATGTTCTCAAAGCAATATCTGTATGAATGTTCTTAGATTTAATTATAGATAAAGGTCTATATAAACCTTGATCCATATCTTCAAATAGAAATCTTTGAGCTTTTTGCATTTTCATTTTAATATTATAGGGAATAAGAATGTCACTATCATCTTCCTCAAAAGCATCACTACTTAAAACTCGATCATCACCCAGTAAGTAAATATTGATTTGCAAGTTGGATAATGATTGCAAAAAAGCATCATCTTCGCCTCTAAGTTTACCATTGTGATCGACTTTGTAGTTTGCTGTCGTAACATCATCTTTACCTCGCAACAGTTGAACTTGAAATGAGCCAGTCAATTGGTCAGGTTCGCGGCTAGCAACGATATGGGTTCCATCAGCAAGTGAAACTGAAAATTCTGCAAAAGGAATTTGTGCTAATACTGTACGATGACCACGATTTTGCCCTGGTGAAAGAAGATGAAACAGAAGGTTTAAAATAGTCGTTTTACCAGAGCCATTATCTCCATATAAAATTAGAAGTGAATTCTCTAACTGAGTATCTTTATCTTTGAGCTGTAAATTGTATGTATATCTACCAAATAGTCGTTTCACATTAATAGATACCACCGACAGGGGAAAAGCAACTGTATTAATTTCACTGATAACCATGGTAAGCTTTATCACTAACGAGTTGGACAAAATCAAACTTTACGGTTGAAATTAGCAATGAATAGGGAACAAAAGGATCTAAGTCTTTTCACAATCTTTACTCAGTTCCCAAAATTCAGATCGAGTTACTGACTATATTCTAAGAGTTAGGCTTAGGGGAGAAATTCACGATTGTTTTAGTTGGGCTATCATATCAGCGGGATTCCAGTAAGCACGAGTGCTTTGTATTTTACCCGCTTTATTGACTTCAAACACAGTAATTCCTTCAAACGTTACCGTTTTCCCACTCTTACTTAGTCCTTGCATTTTCCACTTAACAGCAGCTTCATTACCCGCTACAAAAATATGATCGATTGTCGATTCCAGTTGTTTAAACATTCCCTGTAGCTGAGCAAAAAAATCCTGAAATCCTTCATGAACTTTTGTGGGAGGTTGTCCTACCGGATCATGACTAATGGCATCTTCGGCAAAGTGATCCAGCCAACCGTCGGGATTCATCGCTGCCACTTTGGTAAAATAGGTTCTGATAAGTGCTTCAATAGCGTCTGTTGACATTGGTTTATTCTCCATTGCTGAATACTTCTAGAGTAAAATTGGTAAAACCCGATGCATCATAATGGCGAATTCCCAACTCGGGTTTTTATGGGTGAGTTACGGCAGATATCTCATTAAATGCTCATTTGACAAGATTAAACTTCCGCCTAACCCACCCAACACAAAATGAATAGTTTCTTCATTAAGTTTCCACTAAAACGGTAACGGCGGCAACAGCAATTAGCATTTCGTCATTTTTATCATTGAGTTCAGGAATGGCTCGACCTTGAACCACCATTCCACCCGATTGTACGGTGAGTGATTTGCGACCAAAGGGTAACATGGCGAGAACCTCCTCCTGTCGCACTTGTTCCGGGTAAGGTACAGCGACTTGCACTTCCACAATCATTTGATTGGGATCGCTCAAACCCGCAACTTCCCAGACACCGGGTAAAGCGTTGTGCGCGATCGCGTTCCGCACAGCCCTAGATGCAGCGACAGTGGGTTCCTGTCCATGTTGGTCTACCCCCATACCCATTTCAATAATCAAACGTTTGCGAGTCATAGCAACTGTTATATCCTAAATAATGCATAACTTGTATTTTGTGACATACTCCCGACACTTATCTGTGATGGTGATACGCGCCAATTTCGGGTTGAAAGGGGACAATTTCTGGCTTCACCTCCACGCCTAACTGATTGAGCATCGCCTGTAAAACGGGGTCAGGTGATAAGCGTAAATAGTGGGGAGTGAGTTCTAAGGGGACATGGCGATTACCCAGATGATAAGCAGCTCGCAGTAAACTCAGAGGATTGGAGGAAGTAATGGTTAAAACAGGTTCGGGTTTCGCCGCAATCTGAACCACCACCTCACCTGTCTGTGATTGGAGTAAATCCCCATCGTTGAGGATAGTCCCTCTCGGTAAACGCAGATACAAACTTTGACCCTCTGGGGTTTCAAAGCGGTAGCGCGTCCGGGTGCGTTCCTCTGCGGTGAGGGAAAGTGTAAAATTAACGGAGATTTCTGTTGCTGAGTTCAATCGTTGCGTCAACATCAGCATAAATCGCCCAACTTGTCAAGCTAAAGTTACCGTTGCAGGCGAATCAGTTCATTCTGAATTTGCCGTTGTAAATCAGGGTCTAATTGGGCAGTATAAGTCATGGCGTTAAATTGAGCCATGCTGAATCCCTGGCTTTCGCCAAGTTCTTTGGCGGTGTTGCAGTAGTTGACTGCAATTCCTTGAACATCAGAAGGGAGTTCTTTGAGGGAATCGGGTTGGGTACAGGTAATACTAGGAATCTGCTCTTGATTCATCTGTTGCTGAATTTCGCTGAAGGCAGTCTGACGGCTACCTTCTATCGCCAGAAGCGCCTTGGCGTAATTTTTGATGTCCTCTTCAGTGATGGTTTCGGCTGGCAATGGGGAGATAGAGGGACTAGCCTCTGGATTGGAGTTAGATGCACATCCAGAGAGGATGAAGGCGAGTGCGGCGATACAACTCGTCCAGGGAATCCTATAGGTTTGCGATCGCGCCTGTATGGGCATGGAATCCGACAAAGTAGCTTTATTTTGACAGGTGTTGACCCTTTGGAACTCAATAAAACTCAGGGTTCGATGTTTTATCTATAGAGTTCCTTACCGAGGGTTATCATACCACAAGAGTGGTTGATCGTTACCTTGATTCTTGCTGTCTTTGTAATGCATCTTGAATCCGTTGTCGTAAATTACCATCTTTTTCCGCCAGACGTGTAATTTGGTTGAATCGAGAGGGGGTTAAATAATTGTTGACCAACGCCGAAGCTTGGTTACAATAATTGTTGGCAATTGCTCGCGCCTCCTGAGACGGCAGTTGATTGATGGTTTCTGATCGATGACACTGGATATCGGGAATGTTGCCATTTACGATTTTTTTAATTTCGTTATAGGCAACTTGACGTAGGGGTTCCATCGATAAAACCGCTCGAGCGTATTTGTTGATATCATCCTCTGGAACGGCTTGTTGAGCATGGACAGCACGGTTGAAGTCCAAGGTTAGGGACTCTCGGGCAAGTTCGGGGATGAACCCAGACAGTAAACCCAAGGTGGTTAGTGCCGTTACAATCAGTGGACGAGAGAAACGAGTCAAATGAGGGTGATTACAGTAAAACGTAATCATGACGATTGCAAATAATTAAAAGTACACAACAAAACCCACAGTGGGCTTGTTTTTCCTGAACTATTTTAGGGGATAGAAGTTCCGCTATTTAGAGATAAGGGGGTAGCTGAGCTGGGGAGCTGGGGGAGCTGGGGGAGCTGGGGGAGCTGGGGAAGTTAACTCAAAACTCTAACCTATTCCCTATTCCCTATTCCCTGACGAATGACGAATGACAAATCAACAGCAAATTTGGCACAGTTTGATCACCTGGGTTTGCAGGGTGGAGAGTTCATCAGCACCTCGTTTGAGGCTGACATCTAACTCTAGCAGGACTCGTAAAGTTGCGGTTAACTGATCTAGACTAAGGTGCTGCACCTCTTTTTTCAGGAAGTAAATACGCTTGGGGTTACCGACTTCGGCGGCGGTAGCAATGACTTTTATATCCTTTTCCCCTTGAGTGATCATTAGCTTGACCCATAACCAGGTGCGAAACTGTCCCACGAGGGTGGCGACGATTCGTAATGGGTGTTCGTTGTTGTTGATTAAGTCAGCAATGAGTCCCAAGGCTTTGGTGGTATCGCCTTTGAGAATACTCTCGGCTAGTTGTAGGCTATTGTGAGTTGTGGTGGTGACTAATGCAGCAACAGCGCGTTCATCTAAGCTAGTTGTCCCATCGCCCGCGTAAAGGCGTAACTTGTCCAGTTCGTTGGCAAGTTGACGGGTATTGTTACCCACCGCATCGGCGAGGAGTTCAGCCGCTAGGGGAGTGAGTTTAACGCCAGTGGTTTGGGCGTAGGATTTAACCTGTTGGACTAATTCCTCGGTTTTCCAGGGGGGGATTAGGGGAAATTCTCGGATTTGGGCGTGTTCTTGTAGCAGCTTGGTGGACTTGAGTCGTTTATCAGGTCGATGATGAGTGGTGAGCAGTAATATAGATTCTGGCGGAATAGCGGGGAGAGTGCGTCCGAGTTCAGCGAGTACTTTGTCGGAACAGTTCTGGCAAACGATGGTATCGACTAACCAGACTAATCGTTTTCCCATTCCAAATGGGGGAGTCATCGCCTGATTGAGTCCCTGAATGAGGGCGTCGGGTTGGTCTGGGGGAATTTTATCATAGTTAAAACTGAGCCAGTTAGAGTCGAGGACGGACTGGCGTAGTTCGTTTACGGCTTGATTCAGGGCAAAGTCATTATCTCCCCAATAAAGATAAATTGGCATAAGGACGTTTAGCGCATTCGGAGGAAATTCAACGTGGATGATACCTATCCAACCTATATCAATCGGGTGGCGAGGATGACTGTATCTGATAGTTATCACTCTCAGTTACCCAATATCCAGGAGTCACCTAAGTTTGAGCGTCTGGCTGATGGCACAACCAAGGCGGTTAATTTTCCAGGATACACGGTGATGACGCCACCATGGGAGGATGAGTCAGAGAATGAGGGGTTTTATAGCAGTTTGCAGGAGTTACAACGGATATTAGAGAAGGAATTTAAATCGAGTTTAATGCTATCGCTTCCGCCTGAGAGTTTTCATTTAACCCTAGCGGATTTAATTTGGGAGAATAGTTATCGGGATACGGTGCAGGATAATCCGGAGTTTGATCAGCAACTTCAGGAACGAATTGGGGAGAGTTTTGAGCAATATAAGGGGTTGTATAGGAATCCCTATCCTATATGCTGGCAGTTTTTCGGCGTGATTGTCATGCCGCGTGCGATTGGGGTTTGTTTGGTGCCAAAAGATGAGGAGTCTTACAAACGAGTGGTTGAGTTCCGGCGCTGTCTTTATCAAAATCCGGGATTGATTGGTTTGGGAGTTGAGCAGCAGTACCATTTTACGGCGCATATTACCCTAGGATACTTCGGGGAAATTCCAGCGCAGCTTGAGCGCGATCGCATCAGTAGTATGTTATCGGATTTGAATGAGCAATGGTTAGCTAAAGATGTTAATTCGTTTTGGGTTAAGCGGGCTCAATTGCGGAAGTTTGATAATATGACCCATTTTTATCGCGAATCGGATTTTCCGGTTGTTGAGTTTTGAGTGTCAGGATGAGATGATAGCAAAGCCTAAAAGTTATGTGATTCCTAGACTTCAGTTTTAGTGTTTTGTCGTTGTTCACTGCTATGATCATTGTATGGGTAACTTGATTGTACGCACAGATCGGTGGCTATTAGCCCCGACACCCGAACAAGTGAAGCACTTAGAGCGAACTGAGAAGATGTATCGTTCTTATGCTCGTGCCTTGATTGGTGTAGTCTTCACTCATTTCGACCAAATCATGAGTGCAGAGTCTTCCTGTGCGGCAACGGAACGACTCATTCATGCCACCAAAAACAATCCCAATCCTCGCTATCAATACTTCGGACGGAATTTCTACAAGTTTCCGTCCTATCTGCGTCGAGCCATTATTCAAGGGGCTATCGGGCAAGTCTCTAGTTTTGTAACTTGTTATTCCCGATGGCAACAGGGACGACGCTCAAAAACAACAGCATCACCTCCAACACTCAATGCCGTTACTAATCTGCACGTTGTTCTGTACAGAGGGCAGTGCATTCTGTTCGAGGAAGATGCCGTTCAGATTAAGGTCTACAACGGCAAGGAATGGGTTTGGGAAAAAATAGCAGTTGTCCAACGCCGAGAGCGTCACAACCTCCCTAACTCCAAAAGTCTGTCACCTTCATTGGTGATGAATCACAAGGGAGTGTTTCTTGCTATCCCATTCGAGGTCACACCACCCAAGCTGGGAAAACCCCAGAAAGTATGTGGTGTTGACCTGGGACTGAATACAATTGCAGTAGCTTCAATCGTGAGTCCTGACGGCACTGTGACTGCACGCCGATTTTTTAATGACTGTGCAGCCGACATAGACCGAAGAGACAAGCGATTGCAGGCTATTCGCCACAAGGCTCGTTTGACCATGAGAAAAACGGGCAAACTGTGCCATCGTTTTTGCCAATCGATTTACCGCAAGGCTCACAACATCAACCGCCAAATCTGCCAGTTGGTTTCTAGGCAACTGGTGAATTGGGCAGTGGAGCATGGAGCCGAGGTTATCGTTTTGGAGAACCTCAAGGGCTGGCGACCTAAGGGCGGAAAGAGAGGCTCTAGCTTGCGTCAGAGATTTCACGGTTGGATGAAGAGTCGCTTGGCTCAACTCATCACCGAGAAATTTGAAGAACTGGGTGGCAAGGTCGAATTTGTCTTTGCTCGTGGCACATCTAGCAATGCGTTTGATGGCTCTGGGGCTGTAAAACGTTCCAAGTCTAACTATGCATTGGCTACGTTTCGGACTGGGAAGCAGTACAACGCCGACCTTAGTGCTAGCTACAACATAGCAGCTAGGTATTGGCTTAAAACCATTAAAGCCACTCGGAGAAATCGCAGTGGGTCTGTTCCGGGCGGAAGTTCCCGGACGGAACCGAGAATACCGGGTCTACTCTGTCATTTATGGAGCTAGACGCCACGCTTCTATTCGTAAGAATGAAGCGTGGAGTATTCACTCAAAGAACAAGGACACGGCATTGCCGTGCCCCTAAGATATCACTGATGTTTTCAAACACTTATACCATCGCCATCGCGGGTTCGTGCCAACGCCCAACGGCTTTACCAATCACCGCCATTTCTGTGACTAAGCTATCAAAGCTATCCGGTGTCAGGGATTGGGGTCCATCGGATAATGCTTTGGCTGGATTGGGATGAACTTCAATCATTAACGAATCTGCACCGGCTGCGATTGCGGCTTTTGCCATCGTTGGCACATACTCAAACCAACCCGTACCGTGACTTGGGTCAATCATAATCGGCAAATGGGTGAGCGATCGCAAAACAGGTAACACTGATAAATCTAGGGTATTGCGGGCATATTTCCGGTCGAATCCTCGTATTCCCCGTTCACACAGAATCACATTAGGATTCCCAGCCGCTAAAACATACTCCGCCGCCATTAACCATTCATCAATGGTTGCCGACATTCCCCGCTTCAACAACACCGGTTTATCCTGGGCGCCTACTTTTTTCAACAGGGAGAAATTCTGCATATTGCGGGCACCGACTTGCACCACATCGGCGACTTCGGAAATTTTATCCACATCCGCTGTATCCATGACTTCGGTAATGATCCCCAAACCCGAAGCCTCCCGCGCGGCGGCGAGTAACTCTAAGGCGCTTTCTCCATGTCCTTGGAATGAATAGGGCGAAGTCCGAGGTTTATAAGCACCCCCCCGCAAAAATCGAGCGCCCGCCGCTTTTACCCGACGTGCTGTCTCGACAATCATCTCTTCGTTTTCTACCGAACAAGGACCTGCTACCAGCACCACCGGATGATTCTCGCCAAAGGTAACGGGTCCATCGGGTGTTGATACCACAACTTCGCCAGCTTCCCCATTACGATACTCACGGCTTGCCCGTTTAAAGGGTTTCTCAACCCGCAGGACTTCTTCTATCCAAGGGCTAATTTCCTGAATTTGCAGGGGGTCTAAAGCCGCCGTTTCACCAACTAAACCGATAACAACCTTGTGTTTACCCACAATCGGTTCCGGAGTCAGACCCTGTTCGCTGAGTTCCTGACTAATGCGATCGATTTCGGCTTCTGGAGAGCCGACTTTCATGACTACAATCATAAGTTTTAAGGTTTAAGTTTTCAATTGGGGAAGTTTTAAGTTTTGAGTTTTGAGTTAACTCCCTCATCTTCCTTCCCCTGTTCCTGGAACTCCTGTCCTCCCGCGAGCCCTGGCAATCTTACCGAAAGCTGGGCTAACTTTTTTTAGCCTCTCTCGCCTCACGCCATGCTGATGTGAGTCGTCCTAGGTTGGTTGTGAATTCCTGCCAACCCAGTAGTGTTCCGGGGATGTCTTCTTCCCAGGATGCGGAAAGGACGCCATAGCTCAAGCCCAACACCCCTAAGCCAAAAAAGCCCATACTTACCAGAACCACAGCGACATTGGGTAATTTGATCTCCAGGTTGACCACCAGAAGATAGCTGACCACAAATGAGAGAATCCCCAACGCTGTCGGAATACCGCACAGCAACGCCATGCGGCGTACCATACGCTTACTCACCTGATCAGGGATAGCCATCGACTCAGAACTGGAAGCCCTGGGTTTATCGGGTTTCGCTTTTGGTTTCGCCTCCGCTTTACTGGCTACAGGTTTTGCCTGTGGTTTCGACTTTTTTTTGCGCTTCTGGCTCGGCTCAAAGGGTAAAGGATTGCGGGAGGGTTGATCAGACATAAGCTTTAATTGGTGTCTAGCCGCGAATACCTAAGCGCTTGATCAAGGCTTGGTAGTGTTCAGGATCGCTTGCACGAATATAACTGAGTAAGCGCTTGCGCTGACCAATCATCTTTAATAATCCCCGACGGGAGGCATGATCCTTTTTATTGGCTTGTAGATGTGTACTCAAACGACTAATGCGATCGCTGAGCATAGCAACTTGCACATCTGCCGAACCCGTGTCGGTTTCATGAGTTTGATAGCTCTCAATAATTTCTTGTTTGCGTTCTTGGGTTAAAGCCATGGATAAACGTTCGTTGGTATAATCCAGCAGTTTTTCATCTTATCACTTTTCCGGCTTGATGGTACTCGCTCCTTGAGAAGCAAGCTACATGGTTCATGGTTCACGGCTTGAGCGACGAGTATCCAGCCACTGTTGGAGTATGATTGCTGCGGCTTTGCGGTCAATCAGAGCTTTATGGCGAGAGGGCGCAAGCTTCTCGGCGTGAAGTAACTGTTCTGCTTCAACGGAGGTTAACCGCTCATCCACATATTCTACGGGTAATTGTAGGGCAGCACTCAAACGACGAGCATACTTTTGCACCTGTCGCGCCTGAAATCCCAGGGTTCCGTTCATTGAATAGGGTAGCCCAATAACTAGAACCTGAACCTCGCGTTGTTCTACGAGTTCTCCCAACTGTGATACATCCTGCTCAAAGGATGTTCGCTTGATTGTGGTTAAACCTGTAGCAATTAAACCGGTGCCATCGCATCCGGCGACACCAATGCGCTTACTACCAACATCTAAGCCTAAGGCTGAGATTTTCTGCATCATTGTGAAAAGAGTCCCTACACAAGCGCCATACCCTCTTTCCAAAGGGTGAAAACGCAAAACTCAAAACTCCCCTAGTCAGCATCTGTAGAATCGGCTGGAGGTTGAATATCCTTCTCCTTCGACTTCTGTTTTGACGAGGGATTGGTTCCATTGGTCTTAGAAGCCGCGTTAGGTTGTTTGGAGAGGGATTCCCACCAGGAGATACGGCTGGGGATGGGAGTACGGGCTGGCTGGAGTCCCTGAAGCACTTCTGATAACTGTAACCCCTCTAATTTCTTCGCTTCCCGGAGTTTATGCCAGACTGAACGAGACATGAGCAGAGTATGCTCGATTCTCTGAGCCTCTAACTGTTCCAGGTAGTCTTCTCGTTCCGGTTGATAGTCGGCTGAAGCCAGATGTAATGACTGGGCAGGATATTGTTGGCTAATCCGTGCCATTTGTGAGAATAACTCTGGATACAGGCAAGTGTAGGCAGGGTGAACGGTGAGCTGGGCTTCGTGGGATCGACTTCCATCTCGGCAAAGGGTGAGTTGAAAATAACCAATAGCCGCTTTCCGCTGGGATTCAAACACATAAGCGTTGATTACTTCAGTGCGATTGAACCACTGCTGGAGTGTCGAGACTAGCGATCGCATAAACCCTGTTTTAAAATCCTCGATATGGCGGTCAAAAACTTGACGCACTAACGGAGGCATGGACGCTGTATCTAGCTGATACAAGAGTTGGGCATCAGCATTGCTCACGGGGAGCAAGTTGGGTAAATCGGGTTCGCGATCGGCTAGTTTAGCTAGAGTACTATCATTAATTTCCCAATATGTCAATTGCGCTAGGGGTTGAAATCCGTTGTGCCGATACAGTGCCAGGGTATCTTTATTATGGATATTGACTTCTAGTAACCAGGTGCGGGCTTCCCAGATGGTCTCGAAGCAATGGCGCAAGAGTGCGGATCCCGTTTCGAGTTTGGCGGGTTTATTACTTGCTCGAGAAGACTGATCAGGAGTAACTAACACCTGTTCCACGCGCCAAGTACTGCGAGTCCGATTAAAGGGCGAGACTTTAATTAATCCCCGCAACTGCTGAAATTGTTCAGCCACATAGAAACAAAAATCATACTGGCAAGGATTCGGGAACCAATTCAAAAGCATCAGCAACCCATACCAGCGTCGAACCTGCTGAAGTTTGCGAATGAAGGTTAACGAACAGCTATTACACTCTTGCTCCGTTGCTTGAGTAGTAAGCTGCTCAATTCTCTCCAAATCGCCGTATTGAATTGGACGAATGACAGTCTTCGCGTTTTCCGGAACAGGTGAAGTCATTTTGAGTAAAGATGCTAGGAAGCCAACAGCAGACAAGAGCAACTTTTTTGCCCTGTAACAAACAGTGACAAGATTAAGGTTACTGCCCTGCCAATATATTAACGATTTTCCCGCCCTGTTCATGGGGACAAGGGAACGGGGACAAGGGAACGGGCACAAGGGAACGGGGAAAATTTCCCCCCTCACCCTCATCATTCACACAGGGGTACTAGGGACTTTTTTCGTAAACATTTGTAAACTATTAATCATTGCTGCTTGTATACCCGCAAACCACTATTGCCTTGCTGCATCTGAATCGGAATGCTGTGTCTTGCCGCTAAGACAAGTCGGGGGTTTTCACCATTTTAGGAGTTTCTCATGAAGCAACTGATCAAAATTGAGCGCTTTTTGTTGATAGGTCATATTGGGGCTATGGCATTTGGACTGGCAGGTCTACTGCTGGTTTTGCCTCACCCGGAATGGATTCTCAGCTTACCACCACAGGGAAAAACCGTATTTCAATGGTCAATGGCTGGGGGTGGAGTCGTCTATATTATTTTGGGGGCACTAGCTGTCGCGATTTATGCCTACCGAACTCTGGGACTGTGGCAATGGTTAACGTTCATGGTACCGGCTATTGTCATTTCCTTGGCAAGTGAACTCCTAGGAACGAGTACAGGTTTCCCTTTTGGACACTATGGTTACTTAAATGGCTTAGGCTATAAAATCGCCGATCTTGTCCCGTTTACGATTCCCTTATCCTGGTTTTATTTAGGATTGGTGTCTTATCTATTGGCTCGTGTGGGGTTAGAGGCTAGAGTAGCGACAAACAGGTCAGTCAGTTGGTTACGTCACTTCGGTGCGATCGCGATTGGTGCTGTCTTACTCACCTCTTGGGACTTCGTTCTTGACCCCGCGATGAGCCAAGCCGCTGTCCCCTTCTGGTTATGGGAGCAACCGGGTGCCTTTTTTGGGATGCCGTATCAGAATTTTGCTGGCTGGTTGGGAACAGGTGCTGTATTTATGACGGTCGCGACTCTATTTTGGCAGAAAACGCCAATGGCATTGTCTAGAAGCCAATTGGGATTACCCTTAGCCGTTTATCTGAGCAACTTTGTCTTTGCGGCTGTGATGAGTATCGGTGCCCAAATATGGGTACCTATCGGCTTAGGCATTCTGTTGGGTGTTGTTCCCGCCGTGGTATTGTGGCGGATGGCAACGACTGCACCGACACCGAATACCGTTGAACAAGCACTACGCGATCGCACTCCAGAGGAGAAAGTGCCTGTAGCATCTATGGGAGTTTCACCTAAGTAATCAGGCTCCCCCTACCCCTCCACACCTCTGCCCCTGTGCTTAAATGATATTTGCCCTCATCCTATTACTGATCCAGATCCCCGCTACTTTAATCCTGCTCTCACGCCTGCTCAAAGGTCCAGGGCGTCGTCCTCCCGTAGAAGCCAAGCTCCCTACCCCCGATCAGTTGGGGGCGGTTAGTGTGGTGGTGCCTACACTCAATGAACGAGAACGGCTCAATCCTTGTCTAATAGGCTTAAGTCAGCAGAGTTACGAAGTACGCGAAATTATTGTGGTGGATTCTCACTCCACCGATGGCACACCGGAGTTAGTCAAAGATGCCCAAATCAAAGATCCACGATTTCGGCTGATGACCGATGACCCATTGCCACCGGACTGGGTAGGACGCCCTTGGGCATTACATCAGGGCTATTTGCACAGTTGTCCCGATAGTCAGTGGATTTTGGGTATAGATGCGGATACCCAACCCCAACCTGGATTAGTGGCGGGGTTAATTCATATCGCTGAAACCTTAGGGTTTGACCTGGTGTCTCTATCACCGCGATTTATTCTCCAGTATCCGGGGGAATGGTGGCTACAACCGGCGCTGCTGATGACGTTGGTCTATCGATTTGGTCCGACAGGTATCACTAGCAATCCCGCCGAACGGGTGATGGCAAATGGGCAGTGTTTTTTATGTCGCCGACAGGTTTTAACTCAACTCGATGGTTATAGCAGCGCCAAGGGTTCATTTTGTGATGATGTGACCCTAGCGCGATATGCCGCCAAACAGGGATTTAAGGTGGGGTTTTTGGATGGTGCTAATGTGCTCAAAGTTCGTATGTATGAGGGCGCTTGGGCTACCTGGCGGGAGTGGGGGCGATCGCTCGATTTAAAGGATGCTTCTAGTCCGGGTCAACTCTGGAGTGATGTATGGCTGCTGCTGAGTACTCAGGCGTTGCCTCTACCTGCCTCTTTAGTGGCTTTGGTGAGTTTGAGCCTGGGCATATCTTCACCCGTCCTCATGAGTGTCCTAGGGTTAAATCTAGGGTTACTGGTAATGCGCTGGGCATTAGTTGGCGCGATCGCTCGTTCTTATGATTTCACTCCATCCTCATCCCCCGCATCTTGGCTATTCTGGCTTTCTCCTTTGGCTGACCCCTTAGCCGTGCTGCGGATTTTCCTGTCCGCTAGGCAAAGACCAAAACAGTGGCGGGGGCGGATTTATGGGAGTTAGGAATGGGAAGATGGAGTAGATGAGGGAGTCGGGGCGGGCGCGAGTCGCATCCCTTGTGAGGTGAGAAACGATAATCGTCAAAAGAGCCCCTACAGGCTCAAAACTCACGCGCCATGCCCTATGCGCCAAGTGAAGGTCAAAACGTCCCCAATCCCTAACTACTCTTCATCACCAGATCTAACTTGGTCTACCCGTTCTAACTGCCATAGAATCTGATTGCCTTCACGCCGCACTCGCGAGACAATCCAGTTGCGCCAGGGCCAATGATCTCCCCGACTGGTGACTGCACTGGCATTGATATCCATTAAATCGGCTAGTTCGGAACTACTAATTAGATAGCCCTCACTAGCGATTTCATCAGCAATGCGTAGGGTTTCGATTAAGTTTCCCAGTTGAGCAACTCTAACTTCGCGGGGTAACTCGTCATTGGAAGTGTTTGGTGAATCCGGTACATCTATCATCGGTTTTTCAGAGGTAGGAAGGACCTGTGGTACATCTTTGTAAACTACCTCAAAAGTGGTCTTTTCATCTGATACCCCTGTTACGGGTGTCTTCCGCGTGGGGGTGCTGGAATTACCAAAGTCCGACAGTTGTGTTAATCTGGGAGATTTACCGTGGGCAAAAGCATTAGCAATTTGATCACAACGCTCATTGCCTTGATTACCACTGTGTCCCCGTACATGTTGCCAAGTGACGAGGGGAGAATTGACCGCATCTAGTTTTTCCCATAAATCTTGATTTAAAACGGCTTTTCCCTGAGAGGTTTTCCAGCCTTTGTTTTTCCAGCCCTTAATCCATTTGGTAATGCCGTTCTTGACGTATTCACTATCCGTGTAGAGGGTAATCGGGTGAGTGTTTCCCGATCTCTGAAGCAGTATCAGGGCTTCAATCGCTGCCAAGAGTTCCATACGGTTATTGGTGGTTTTTGTCGTAGCCCCCCCGATTTCATGCACAGAACCATCGGTAAAATACACAACCGTACCCCAGCCACCTGGACCTGGATTGCCAGTACAGGCTCCATCAGTATAAACACTTTTGATTTGACGAGTTACAAGCATTGTTTTGCATTATGAGTAGACTCCTAAATGGTTTTAGCAGAGTTCCTACCCCATCGGCACAACGGGTGATCAATGAGTTTTGAGTCTGTAGGGGCGGGTTTTACTGATAACGTTCCGGATAAAGCCACCTGAATCGCGAGGGGCTACCTCTTCAACGAAGTAAGAGGTAGGGGGATAGCTACCTGAACTAAACCCGCCCCGACTCATCCTTCGCTTCGTTAGTCGGACATGATTTTGAGTTAGGATCTCAAGTGACAATGATAGATAGTACAATTGTTCATCCTCCCCATCTCCCCCTGCTTCCCCTGCTTCCCCTGCTTCCCCTGCTCCCCCATATCTCCCAGAACCCTTACATCCTGAAGCCGCGTGAGTTACGAACCCCTCCATCACAAATATCGCCCTCAGACGTTTGCCGATTTAGTCGGTCAAGAAGCGATCGCGCAAACTCTCACGAATGCTATTGTTCAAGAGAAAGTAGCCCCAGCTTATTTGTTCTGTGGCCCCAGAGGTACGGGTAAAACCTCGTCAGCGCGGATTTTAGCTAAGTCCCTTAACTGTCTGACTACCGATAAGCCAACGCCTCAGCCTTGCGGTACCTGTGACGTTTGCCGCACAATCGCTCAAGGAACCGCCCTGGATATCACCGAAATTGACGCGGCGAGTAATACGGGTGTGGATAATATTCGCGAAATCATCGAACGCGCCCAATTTGCCCCGGTTCAATGTCGCTATAAGGTGTATGTGGTGGATGAGTGTCACATGCTTAGCAGTGCGGCGTTCAATGCATTACTCAAAACCTTAGAAGAACCGCCGAAACATGTTGTTTTTGTCTTAGCTACGACCGATCCCCAACGAGTTTTACCCACAATTATTTCTCGCTGTCAACGGTTTGATTTTCGCCGCATTCCGTTAGCGGCAATGGTCAAGCATCTTCAGGTTATTGCCACCAAAGAAACCATAAATATTACAACGGATGCAATTACCTTGGTAGCACAAGTGGCGCAAGGGGGATTGCGAGATGCCGAGAGTCTGCTGGATCAACTCAGCTTGTTAGCCGGAGAAATAACCGTTGAGTGTATCTGGGATTTAGTCGGGGCAGTACCCGAACGAGACTTGCTAGCACTGAGTCAAGCGATCGCGAGTAATGATGCTCAAGTCGTTCTCGATTGTTGCCGCAATTTAATGGATAGGGGACGAGAACCTTTAGTTGTGCTGCAAAATTTAGCCGGATTTTATCGGGATTTACTTATTGCGAAAACTGCACCCAATCGTCAAAATTTAGTGGCTGTCACACCGCCTACCTGGAAACAGTTATGCGAATTTGCTCAAACTTTGGATACTGCGGATATTTTACGCGGACAGCAACACTTAAAAGCCAGTGAAGCACAAGTAAAAAATACAACGCAACCGCGCCTATGGCTAGAAGTCACCCTGTTAGGTTTATTACCCGACGCTCTACGGGTTGAACCCGGGGCAACTCAGACGCGATCGCACCAGCCACCGTCACAGGTTAGCCAACCGAAAACACAGCCGCCAGAACCTCAACACCGGACTCAACCTACCTCCCCACCCCCTGCTGCGGCGAATCAAACACCAGCCGCGAAACCTATTTCCCAAATTCCTGAAACTCAACCGCCACCCCAGGTAAAAGCATCGGAGTCACCTCCTCCATCTTCCAATAACGGGACAGTTCCCTCTATTCCTGTTCCAGAACAATCGGCTGATACAGAACAAATTTGGCAACAGATTATTGAAAATTTGCGACCCTATAGTGCCAAAGAATTCTTGCGTCAGCATGGTGATTTAGTGAGTTTTGATGGAACAGTGGCACAGATAGGGATCACAACTAAACCCTTGTTAAAGTATGCCAAAGATAATCTGCAGAATATTCAAGCAGCATTTGAAGCTGTGTATCAGAAACCTATCAAAGTAAACTTCACAGTTATAGGGGGGAAATCGGCTAAACCAACGGCGACGAATCGGGAAGTTGTTACCCCTTCAGAGTCTAAATTGTCGTCAAATGTAGAAGACGAGACGCCTAAGGAAGATAAGAGAGAGATAGAAGAAGAAGATAGAGGAATGGTTATTCCTCAACCCGAAAGTCACCTACCCCAACCGAATCAAACTTTGTCTGATAGGGCTGAGGAAAATATGCCAATTTCCCTACCTCAATCTTCGATATCAGCACCTATAGACGCCGGAGAGTGGGATGAGGAAAAAATACAGGATGCCGTAACGACTATAACAAAATTTTTCAGTGGGAATGTTATTACTCTAGATGACGAATTGAATATGCCGGAGTTGGAGGCGAGTTCATCTACAGAGGACACGAAGCAAATGCATTCCCTTCAATCTCAGTCCTTTAATGATACGGCATCAACGGCAATTCAAGAGAAACCAACGCCAGGAAAAACGCCGGATAATTCTACTCTATTATTCCAGAGACCTGATACATTGGAATACGATAATGACGGTGATATTGCGTTTTAGTTATTTGTCAAGGGAACAGAGTATAGGGAATGATGATTGTTTAGCCGGATTTGATATCACTTAGTAGGGGCGGGTTTAGTCACTTATGGGTGCACCCGAAAAGATAGTAGTGAAAGTGAGCCCCTACACAAGCGCCAGGTTCGCTGAACGAAGCGAAGGGTCAAAACTCAAAGCTTTCCTTCTCCGTGCCTTGATGCACGGTTTTCACCCATTTTAATCGCTTGGGCCGCACGGACATGCGAGCCGTTGTTGCTGACATCACCACCATCCAATGCAGCATGTATAGAACACCGCGTACTGTTTGCAAGGCATGGAGAAATACAGTGCCGACTGTCAAAGGTTCATCCCGTTGAATCCGACGCAATCCCGTAAACATGCCGATGAAAGATAGAGTCAGCGCTAATCCTGTAATCGGACTATAAAGGGGTAAACGAGAGCGAAGCAGCGCCATTAAACAATCAGGTATAGCTGCCGTTGGCAATAGGTACTGAATAATTAAAAATGAGAATAAATCGATGGTTTTGCCAAAACCCAAACGATTACTCGCAATCAGACGCCAGTAATCTAAATAACGCTGATATCCCCCTTCTGCCCAACGACTACGCTGATGCCAGAGGGATAGGGCGCTAGTCACCCCTTCCTCATCCACCGCCGGGAATTCTAGGAAACGAATATCCCATCTATCCAGGTGCAGGCGTATGGTTAAATCCAGGTCATCGGTAATGGTTTGCTCATTCCAGCCGCCACAGCGTTCTAATGCCAAACGGCGCACAAACTGACCATTTCCCCGCAGTTCACCAATCCCATCAATGGCAGTTCGTTGCTGTTGGAAATAGCTATCCAGCGCCATTTCTGCCATCTGTCCTTTTGTCCAGAAATTCAGGGATGCATTCGCGATTGCTTTTCGTACCTGTACCGCCCCAACTTTTGACTGATTAAAGATTGGCAGCACTCGCCGCAGCAGATCTGTGGTCAGATGAGCATCGGCATCAAATACGCCAATAATTTCCCCTTTTGTCAGGGGTAATACCTGATTCAACGCTCCGGATTTACCCCCTGTCGCGTTCCCATCGCGATGAAATACATTTAACTGATCGTATTCTGCCGCGAGTTGCTCTAAGAGGATGGGGGTTTTATCGGTACTGTGATCATTAATTACCCAGAGTTCGCAGCGTTCTTTGGGGTAATCTAAATTGCACAGCATTCTCACCAGGTTCTGAATCACCGCCTCTTCATTTTTAGCCGCTACCAGTAAGGACACATAGGGAAAATCAGCCGGATTGTCTCCCTGTAGCGGTTTCGGCACTCTGAGGGGTCGCGCCACTAATACCCGTATCGCCTGAATACCCAACAGTGCGGTTAAACCAAAGACTAACCAAGAACCCCAGGATAGAAGATGCAGAGTAATTGTCCCACCCCAAATCAGGGTTAGCGCCAACGCCGCTTTGCGTCGTCGCCCTTCGAGTCCCTGAAAGAAAAAGTCACTTTCAAAATCATCTTCAGACCACTCAGACAGCAGAGAGCTAAGGGGATCAAGCTCACTGCTATGATTATTCTCTGTCCAGGAGTTCTCTGGCATAAGCTCCTTGATTTCTCCACCCACACAAATTGTATCTAATTGTATCTTATTTCGTTAATTTTTTTATACTTTGAGGAGTATGCTCTAGGATTTTAACGTTTGCTCTTTCTGAATGGGTGAGGATATAGCATTTGTATGGTGATGTCTTTTGTGAGTACAGCAGCATGGGGACTGGGTTCTGTCCTGTGGGT
Organism: Coleofasciculus sp. G1-WW12-02; assembly: GCF_040219735.1. Taxonomy (NCBI): domain Bacteria; kingdom Bacillati; phylum Cyanobacteriota; class Cyanophyceae; order Coleofasciculales; family Coleofasciculaceae; genus Coleofasciculus; species Coleofasciculus sp. G1-WW12-02. The sequence goes on from NZ_JAVJRX010000101.1 coordinate 33,635, forward strand.
GGAACTAATCCGCGATTTTTATCACATCCTGTCCCATCATTGGACGCCCTTATATCGGTTGCATGTCTGGCACCATCGGGTATTCAAACCGGATTTAACGTCGGTTAGTGAGCAAATTTATCGCCAAGCTCATTGGTACAATGATTTACCGGAATCCCTGGTCATGTTGCTGTTTAGCCTAGGACTGTGGGGGGTAGCTTATATCTGGACACAACCCCATTGGGTGGCTTTGGCGGGCGTTGTCTATACCTTAAGCTTTTTAGGAGGTGCGATCGCGCGGGGGAGTGGACTCTCCGGTGCGGATGAATTAACCGACTTAACTCATCGTCCGGGACAATTCTTTACTCCTCCCTCAAACTGGACGGTAAATCGCCCCTATCATTGGCGACATCACTTTGATAACCAAAAGGCGTATTATTGTGGCACATTGACCTTCGTCGATAAACTTATGGGTACCGCGCTATCCCTGAAAGGTAAAACTGTAGCCGTTACCGGGGCGTCTGGCACATTGGGGCGATCGCTGTTGTATCATTTGCACCAACGGGGGGCTAAAGTTATCGCATTAACCTCAAAGTCAGACCCGATCATTTTAACGGCAGAGGGCGAACCGCTATCGGTGAAAACGATAACTTGGCAGGTGGGAAACGAATCTGACTTAACGGCTGAGTTAGAATCGATTGATATTCTGATCCTCAATCATGGGATTAACGTCCATGGGGAGAGAACCGCTGACGCGATCGCGAAATCTTATGAGGTGAATACATTCTCCAGTTGGCGGTTACTAGAATTATTTTTGCAGACCGTTCGCACCAATCAAGATATTGCCCGCAAGGAAGTGTGGGTCAATACCTCAGAAGCCGAAGTCAGTCCAGCCGTCAGTCCTCTGTATGAATTAAGCAAACGGGCATTAGGGGATTTAGTCACATTACGCCGCTTAGATGCGCCTTGTGTGGTACGGAAGCTGATTTTGGGACCGTTTAAGAGTAATCTCAATCCCATTGGCGTCATGTCTGCTGATTGGGTGGCACAACAAATTGTTAACTTAGCGGTGCGAGATGTCCGGAATATTATCGTCACGATTAATCCGCTAACCTTTTTGGCATTTCCGATTAAAGAGTTTTTTGTCAGTCTGTATTTCCGACTCTTTAGTCACAAGGGATAGGGAAGCAGGGGTGTAGGGGCGGGTTTTACAGATAACTCATGGCTACACACGGATAACTGAACTAAACCCGCCCTTCTCTGGGAAGCATCACATTTAGGATAGGTTTGAGCTATCACTAAAAAGGAAATCGCGCAATTGCTTGCCTACTGCCTCTAGAGAAAAGCTAGTTTCGACTCGATGTCGGGCACGTTTCCCTAACTCACACCGCCAAGCTGGATCATCGAGAACTCGACCGAGAGCCAGTGCTAGGGCGGTTGCGTCTTCGCGAGGGACAATCAGTCCCCCTGATAACTCACCCTTCTCCAGAATATCAGGTACACCGGGCGCATCAGTAGCCACGACGGGTAAACCACAAGCCATGGCTTCTAGAGGGGCAACGGGGAAACCTTCATGGCGAGACGCAAGGGTATAAATGTCAGCGGCAGAAAGATAATTGCGGATAGCGGTGCGATCCAGGATGTATTCGTTGATCCAGATTACACCGGGTAACTCCATTTGTGAAATCCGTTGACGCAGTTGATCCGCATCGCTACCAGTGCCCACCAGCAGTAGCCGCAAGTCTCGTTCTGGGCGGTGGTGACAAACCTGTTCCCAAGCCGTGGTTAGGATATCGAGTCCCTTACGACGCAGGTCAATTCGCCCATGCCAAACCACCACCTCAGCCTCTGGTGGGATTCCTAGGGTTGCTCTGGTGGTCACGCGATCGCCCTCATCCCATATACTCAAATCTAAGGGGTTGAAAATCGGGGCTATTTTGCTCGAAGGTACACCATACCGAGACTGCACTCGCTGGACTTCCGTCTGGGTGGCGACAATTAAACCAGCGCAAGCTTGCATGGAGAATGGACGCAGGGGACGTTCCAGGCGACTCATCTGGAAATCTCCCCCCTGAAACGTGGCAAATACGGGTAAGCCGATTAATTGCCCTAACAGTACACACATATCAAAGCGAGCATATTCGTATTCTTGACATAAAATCGCCTGACAGCCTTCCTGGCGTAGTTCGTGGGCGAGTATCCTCAAGGGCGTAGCGAGGTAGGGGGCAATGTCTCGTAGTACGGCTGATAACAGGTAACTCGCACCTCGAACCATGCGGCGGTGGATAGCGCGATAGCGTTTAGGGGCAGGCAGTACACAGATCGTCGCACCTGTTGGTAAGTGGGTATAGCGTGTCGGTGTACTCACCTGGGCTGAAATGCAGAATAATACCGTCCGCACGCCAGCAAGTTGCAAGGCGTCGATGTAGCCGAACATCCAGCCCCCTGTCATTTCCTGACAGAATCCCTCAAAGGAGATGCCAATACTGTCGAGAAAGTCTTCAATTAGATCGCCCCAATGCAGTAATGCGATCGCGGGTTTGGGCTGGGTGTTCATTATCGGGGTAATTACAAACAAGTAAGAGTGTACTAGAGCTTTTATAGTTCCCAACTAAAAATGTCGATTAGTGATTGGTTGATGTGATTGAACCGCAGGACTGCTGCAACCAAGAGGATTGCTATGAGAAGATAAGTTGTGGTGTGAGAACCGTTTATTTTCATGGCGCAGCTTTATGCTTAATCTTGGTTACTGGAGTTTAGACTATGATAGCCCTGGAGGATAAAACTACGATCAATGGTTTGCTGCTCTATCCAGCCGTTTGCTGCCAGGATGTGTCCCAATTTCTAATACTTGTTGTGGAAACTGAAGCGACTCTCATCAAGAACAGCAGCAAAAAGATTAGATATCGCCGATAAAAACGTCTGAGGGAATAATCTGATAAATGACCCAGTCACCGCTTTCTTGGGTGAGATTACAACTACGCTCGATATGCTCAGCCAGCATTGGGTAATGATTCCAGATACGCTTTTTATGCCGATTAACAATACCCAGCCAGTCAGCACCCTGATTTCGCAGTTCATTGAATAGTCGGATGGCTTCTTGGTCATCTTCAGGGAGTTCACCCCAAGATTTATCGGGTTCAGCCGGTGGAAATACCCATCCCCGCCTTCGGCTATAGTAAATCGCCACCGGATCACCTAAATTATTTGCCAAAGTAATTACAAGTTCCTCCGGTTGGGAAATCTCTCGCAGAGCAAGTCCAAGTGTATAACTTTCTTGAGCGTAGGGAAGATACATCCACCTCAAATTCCAATGAGCAAATCCACCAATGATCAGTAGTATGACGGCTACAGTTGCTAGTGAAGCAGCCGACGCGGAAGGTACTGCACGACGTCGAGAACGCGCTATTCGGTTGGTGAAGGCTGCGATCGCCATAATTGCATTCCCGGCTAGTGCTGCGGCTGCGGGGTTTATCAGGTGAAGGTTCCAGGGATTGCCAACCAACTCCTTGGCTCCAATAAAATAATAAATAGCAAAAGCTAACATCCACCAATGAAATAACCATGGAGCTTTTTGTAAGTCACCTACTGAGTGTTGATCAGAGTCCGCCTTTTCATGGAGGGGATGAAGGAATAAACCAAAAAACACAAGAGCGATTATCGGTTCAGTCCACATCCAACCATTGAGATGTCGCCCCAGTTGGAGCAAAAATAATTTTTCGTTTAACCAATTCTCTAACCCATAGTCCCACAGCCAATTTCCAGAACCTGCAAAATGATAGGGTGGATAGGAGAGGGAAAGATGTCTTGCCCAAAGGTAATAAGTGATAACGGGTAAGAGTGTGATCACCGCAGCAACACCAATCGTGACTAGCTTCTTCGGGTGCAACATCCGCTTGCGATTGAGAATCGTTAGCATTGCATACAGCATGGGAATGCCGATAATTAAGCCTGGAATTTTCGTTAAGAAGCCCAAAATACCGAATAAACTTGCAAGTATTAGATAGCGCAGGCGTTCGGTTTGGCAGTAAGCTACTAACATCCAGACACTGGTTGTGACTAGAGCAACCATTGCGGGATCAGGAAGGAATGAGCGTTCAACGAAAACGCTTCCCGGTAACAGCGCCATAACTGCAGCACCGACGAGAGCATATTCTTCATTCCACACGCGACGGATCAATTTGTAGAGAGCAAAAATACCCCACAAGCCAAACAGTACAGCGATACTACGCCCAACCCAATCCTGTTGACCGACAATTGTATAAAACAGCGCAGCCAGGTAGGTTACAGTTTGAAATTCACGTCCTTGGTAGTTTGGACCAGGACCTGTCCAATTCACCTCTGGGTAGAAGATATTCCAATTACGGCGGTAGAAGTTTTCCGCCATCATAGCCGTACTAGCCTGTCGCCAACTGAACATATCCGTGAAGGGTTGGCTAATGTGATTAAACCGTAGAATTGCTGCGGTAATCAGGATTGCCAGAAGCAGATACCTTGTCGTGCGGGAACCAGCTATTTTCATTGCACACCCTTAAGTTTAATCGTGGTATTTGATTAGTTTGAATACCTTTCTATTATTGGATCTGGATTAAAATTACCATCTTCATCACTCCGCAACCATTCAGAGTTATTAGGAATCTCATGCCACCAAGGATATTTAGCAATCTTAATGCCACGAGAAATGATGCCTGCCTTATAAGAGAAAGAACTTGGACTGAGGATGAGGATATCTGCGACGACCATACTATGAAAGGTTTTGAATTGATCCTCATCTAGATGATAAACAACATTATCAAGTTGGTCAAAGTCCTGGAAGTTTTCTTTTACTCCTTGAGAAAATACATTAATGTAACATTTTTTATCGGATAATAAGGTTGTAATTGTCTTGACTATTTTTATAAAGTAAGAATTTTCTAACCATCTTTTGCGGAGATTAACATTTTCATCATTGGTCGTTACTATATCTCCTCTCCTGACATGACAAGCAATATTTAATCCATCGTCTTTAAAATTGCACTCAACGGGATTTTTGGCTCTGGAGTTCCAGTATTTCAGTCTCAGAATTTCTGAACTGGGCGTATGATCATAAACATTAGGAGCTGTACAATCACTCTGTAGCTGAAAGAGAATATGACTACCCGGATAGGCAGACTTTATAATTTCACCAATAACATACTGTCCATAATCATCTTCTTTAATCCATCGCACTCTTGGCAATTTTACTATTTTGACTGTTTGATCCTTGATAATTTCATCGTAGACTACTTCTCCATCACCAAAATTAAAAAATTCTTCCCAATTGTAGCCTCCAGCCGTCAAAAGAGGTTGATGAACAAACTTGAGATCATATTTCATCGAATAAATCAAAGCCGCATTCCAGTTGGATAGTTGATGTCCCATTCCTGCGAGTGAATCTGGACGCCCTGTCAAGTAACGTCTCTGGATATTCTTTATGTGAGACTCTGGATGCCAAAGTCCCAATTTTTTCAGGAATTTTGCCAGTAAATAACGCCAATAGGAAGGATAAATCCAAAATCTAAAAGGTGTATAATTAATCAAAGGTTCTGGAATTCCATAATCATTATTTCGCAAATACAAAATTTGCCCTTTTATATCCCTTAGTAAATACTTTATTCCCTCTTTTGAAAGGTAGTACTTTAAAGTAAACAGAGGTTTAATTATCTTTTTAAAATCCATAATTTTATCGACTTTCAAAATAATATTTAAATCATAAAACTACTTTTTTAAACGCAATAACCCCCTACCCTGATTAACTCGCTCCACTTTATAATCGTATTTTTGTTCAATCTCCTTGGATAATACTTTAGACGTGTGAAATAAAAAAATATCTGTGTAATTATTATGAATATTGGGGGTGTTTGGCTCAACCAGTAATAGCAATTTAACTTTAGCATCAAGCAAATAGCTGAGAGAAAATAATTCGCCAGGATTTAGGTAGTAATCTGTACTACTAATTAAAAGAGGACGACTTGTCTGGTTAATAATGGAAGCTATTTGGAAATTATCATTACTAAATTCTTTGTTCCATGCTGTTTTTTGAGGCAAATTCATGGCACAGGAAATAATTCCTATTGAAATCAGCATTGCTGTTATTACTTGCCATATCTTCTGTTGGAAAAGATGAATCGAGGTAATTTTAGTACTGAGAAGATAACTTACAGCCATTTGCACCGATAAATAACTTGGAATTAAATAACGATTGACTGTCGATCTGCGTCCGCCAAAAATTAAGTCGGGTAGTAATAGCAGCAGTAAGGTAATTCCACCTAATGCCAATAAAAATAACCAGCTTTTACGATCTGTTTTCTTTAATAAAAAGTAAACTGAATATCCAATTAAGATTAAAACAGGCGGAGCGACGATAATTAAAGGATTATCGACTTTTTGGAAATCAAAGAAAATCCGCGTCAAATCCCCTAGCCAATTTTTTACTAAAAATGACCCCGATACTTCTTTTGCCGTCCAGCTTACCCCATTGGTGTCGCGTAAATTAATCAACCACGGCAAAAAAGAAAGAACTGCTAATAGGGTACTTATCCCATAAGCCATCAGATTTCGACTGAGGCGAAATCCTTCAATGAGAAAGACATAGACACCGTATGCTAGCACAACCAATAAGGAAAGTGAATGAGAGTAGAGCGCCAGAGATAGGGTGACTCCATAAATTATCCAACTTTGGTTAGTCTGACATTTTATGGCTCTAAGCAGCGCTGCACTGGATAACAAAATGGTCACTGTCCATAAAGCATATTGTCGCGCTTCTTGAGCATATAGTACATGAAAAGGTGATAGGGCGATTAGAGCAACGGCTATCCAAGCTGTTAACGATGACTTGAATAATTCTCGGCACAACCAGTAGGCGCTGGGAAAAACGAGCAAACTAATGACGGCAGATAAACTTCTTATTGCTGTTATTGAGTCACCGAATCCCTGAACCCATAATCGTGCAATGGCGTAATAAAGAGGGGGGTGTTGGGGATCTTCTTCGGCAAGGCGTTTGACTGTATCAACGACACCCCGTTCAGAATTAATCCGTTGGTACTTATGCAAATCTTCAATGCTAATGATCTCACCTGTAAAGACACCCTGAGTTAATTCCTTAAGGGAGTAACCAGAAAGCCGTAAAGATGTGTAAGTTTCATCATGCCAGTAAATTTTTTGATCAAGATTGGCGAAGCGGAAGAATATACCCAGAACTAATAAGGCAATGATAAAAAAGCGGAGTATGTTGGGCGTAAATTTCATACAAATAGATAGACATCATTGATGGCAACAATACTTAATTAAAGGTTAGAATTTTTTAAAGCAACTCTGCCCCGTTCTGCCAAGTTGATGCAGTTTCTGTACCTTTGGCTTCCGGCTTGTGTTGGATGTAACTTAACCAGGTAATGGGACTGAGTAAGGAGCAAAGAAACTCACGCTTAAGAGGTGATAAATGAGAGAAAGCAACATCATGGCAAAGCACCGTGATCGGATTGATAAAAGTGGCATAGCTCTGACAGGATAAACCAATCAGGCTCTTCAGTTCATCTAACGTGTAGCCACGGCGTACATGTCCCCATTCAGCCATGACATCAGTATCACTAGGGCAGATAGGTTTCATAAATCTATAATAGGGAAATCGCCAGTTTTCATTAGGAGTGCTGACTAAGATAAAACCACCTGATCGCAATACTCGCAGTGCTTCTGATACAGCTTTTTCATGCGCTTGAATATGTTCTAAAACATCGAACATTGTAACAGCATCAAAAGAATTATCATTGAACGGTAACGCTGTAGCGTCTCCACAAACAAAACTAACTCGTTCCTGTTGATTGCAGGGAGCATTAGCATACTCAGGATTTAGGTCTAGGTTAGTTACCTTGGCTTGCGGGTATAACAAAGCAGTCAGACCACTCTGACCCCCACCTAGTTCCAGAATATCTTTAAACTTTTGATCTGGGGCAGTGCGATAAATAGCCCGCATCTTTTCCCGGTAGAAAAAACCTTGAGTTAGGGGACGAGAAAAAGGATTTTTGGATAAAAATTGATTGAGTGGAGCTTTGTACATACCTACAATGTAAAGTGACAATCTGAATGGATTAACTTGTAATTAAGAAATATCTGCCAATTTTTCACCAGAGTATCGATGTTGTAAATAAAATTTAATTCCGGCTAAACAGCCCAAAATTTCTACCACTAAGGTTTTGTGCCTGGAACTAAAACCTCTAATAATACCGCCTAATAATACCTTAGTGTAATATCCGGGCAAAATGATAAATAAGCGAATCAAGTTCCCCCAATGTCCATATCTGGCAAATTGAATTAAAAGGGCAGCTACATGTCCTCGCATATATTGATAAATCTGCTGTTTTAAACTCTCTAACTCTTGGCGATGGTAGTGGAAAATTACCGCTGTCGGTTCGTAATAACAAAGCCAACCTTCAGCCAGAACCCTGTACCAAAATTCCGAATCCTCACTACAACCAGATGCTCCAGCTCCTAAACGTTCGTCAAAGTCGCCGACTCGTTCAAAAATTTCGCGGCGAAACGCCATATTTGCCCCCGCACCGATGCGCCAAACCGGGACACCGAGATGTTTAATTGACTCAAAGAATTGTCGATCAAAGATTCGTTTTCGGTATCCCCAGCTAAAGTTTTTTTGACTCGTTTCAAAGGTGAACTGAGATTCAGTTTCTAGTTCGGCGGGTAACACTAATCCCGTCACCGCCATCACTTGAGGATTCTCAAAGCCTTGCTGAATTCGACGAATCCAGTCCGGATGAACAGCTACATCATCATCAGTGAACGCAATAATCTTGCCTGTACTGTGGCGAATGCCTGTATTACGCGCTACACTCAGACCCGGACGCGGTTCTAGTATGTAGCGAACACCAGGTATTTGGGAAACCACTTCCCTTGTTGCCTCTGTAGCGGGTGCGTTGTCTACGACAATAATTTCCTGGGGAGGCTGTGATAAACTTTGGAGCGATCGCAAACATTTTTCTAATTGCTCTGGACGGTCTCGGGTACAAATCACAACGGAAACCGTTTCACTGTCAGATTCTTTTAATAAACATTCATCAAGTCTCTCTAGAGGGCGGTCTAATGCTAATAAAGTATAAAAATCTGGGGGTATAGCTGGGGGCTGGTGTACGGGATGCTCCGATAGCGCCGCTTTAAACCCTTGAGGCAAAAGCCGATCGCCAACGGCAGGCGTAATCGTTTGTACAATTAGATTGGCGAGTTCCGTAGCACTCATCGGTAACTGTGCCGCTGAAATCGCGCGATCGCCCAGGGGAACGCCATGCAACCAAAACACCAGATACAGTCCCTGATAGTCCGGTTCAGCCGATAATGCTGGGATGACTTCACTTAACTCAAGGTGGAGAATTTTCCAAGGAATAAACGTACTCATAAAATCTACTGCTTAATTCACTCGTAATTAATGTCCGGTAACATCCTGGCAACTGACAATTTTTTCACGATTCAATGTCAACATTGAACGGCATTTGCGCCCCAGCAAGCCGATTCCTTCAAAGCAAAGCACGCGAATCATCCAGCGCCAAATTCTGGCAGAACGACTGCACTTGAGTGCTTCTTGAAGTTGGGATACAGTGGCTTCTAGATTGCCAGTAGCGAGGAGATTCCCTGCTGTTTCTACTGCCCAACCCGCATAAGTTTCTCTCGCCTGACTGGTCAATTGGTAAGCGACGGTAGGCGGCAGATAGTCAGGTAGATAGGATTCTATAATTTCTGTTGCTTTACGCATATCTTGAACCAGCTTGTTGGTTTTGACAGAACGTTGCGTTAGCGAACCCAGTCGCTTAACTCGATAGACAGCAACAGGCTCAACTTCAAACCAAATAGGGTACTCCGTCGCTATTCTTACCCACATTTCCCAGTCCTCCCCGCAACATGAAAAACGGCGGTCAAACCCACCCAGTTTTTCGTAAACATCCCGCTTAACCACGATTGAGGGTGTGGTTATCCGTTGTCCGGCAGCAATCTGTTCTAACCAATTTGGTACAATACTACTTTCCGGTTTTTCGAGGTGGGAAATGCTTTGCCAGTGTCCGTATTCGTCCATATAAATATGGCGACAGAACGCCGCACCAATTTCTGAATTTTCCTCAAAAGCCCTTTGAAGTTTACAATAGAAGCCATGCCGCACATAATCATCACCATGGAGGATGTGGATTAACTTCCCATGCGATCGCTCTAAGCAGGTTTCAAAATTGCGGATATAGCCAACATTTTCTGGCTGTCTGTAAAAATGCACTCGACCTTGACCCAGTTCCTTTACTACCGCTTCTGGATCATCCTGGGTAGAATGGTCATCAATCACCTCAATTTGCATCACCTGCGATCCTGGGTCTTGAGCCAACACACTTGCCAAGGTTTCCCGCAGATATTGAGCGCAATTATAAGTAGGAATCATCACCGACCACAAAGGGCGCGGTTCTCCCTCTGGTATCGGTAAAATTGTTGCTCGATAAGGATGTTGCTCACTCATAGCTCATGGGGATCATTACCGGATAATTTGCTAAAAATTGAGAATTTATTTTTGCAGGATAATGTTATCATCTTGAGGGCAGCTAAGTTTTTGAAGCGCTAGCCCTGGCTCTGAAATAAATTGCTGCTTAATCTGCTCAATACGCCTCTGTGAACGAGGATATTCTCCCAAAAGCCCGACAATTCCCCCCCAGAGTTCGGCGAGAATCATTCCCGGCGGTAAAGGATGAAGCCCCATCAAACTCTCTGCAAGCTGGCGTAACTGGTATTGAAACCACCATCCGACCAACAGGCGAAAGCTTAAACGCATGGAGATGTCTTGCTGGTAAGATTTAACCACAAATGCCATAAAACCTAACCCCCACGTCCAATACTGATGGCGGAGTTTTGCCAGTTCCCGACGGTGTTGGTGAAACACCAGGTATTGAGGTTCGTACACTAAAGGATATCCTGCCCGAACTACGCGGTAAAAGATATCCAAATCCCCGCCACCCGGAAGCGGTGCGCCTGTATCTAACGCCTCATCAAAGCCACCCAGTTTGAGTAAAACCTCCCGGCGAAATGCCATATTGCATCCCGCGCCAAAAATTCCGGCTCCGCAGGGATAGAGGGGATTACCGGGTAAGATTTGTCCATGGCGGATTTTCTCAAAACCGCGCCGAAATCCGCCCCTCTTTTCAAAGAGAATTTGTGCCTCTGTGACCAACTCATAAGGCAAAACCAACCCAGTAAACCCACCCGCATCGGGATTTTCTGCCCAAGCTTCTACCAGTCCATTGAACCATTGACGGTCTACAGTTACATCATCATCGAGATATGCCAGAAGTTCACCTGTCGCCTCTTGCAAAGCACGATTGCGAGCAAAATCTAGACCCGCTTTCGGTTCCCTGGTGTAGAACACGGTCGGTAATGTGTCAATTAAATCTTTGGTGCGCTCATCAGACGGTGCATTATCCACCACTAAAATTTCAAAACAAGGCGAACCATCTGATAGTTGTAGCTTAAGTAAAGACTCCAGACATCTTGCCACATTGTCGGGACGGTCTTTCGTACAAATCGCCACTGTTAGGGAAGGAAACTGCTCTGGATTCGCCGGAGACACTAATTCTTCTCGGATACTTTCCTGAAGCAGCTTTGTGCCAATTTCCCGACTCAGGAGTGGTGCTAAATCTTCGGGAGTCAGGACGCTGTTTGGCGGGAGTTCTTGCATCACCAAACCGATGGGTCTGTCTTTACGGCGTAGCACCAAAGCGATACCCGTTTTGTCCTCCTTTGTCTGGAGGGTGGGTAGGGGTTGAGTGACTTCCAAATCAATGATGGAGTAGGACATAAGTCTCGTTTCAGGGTCAAGCTGGAGAACGATGATATTGCAGTCGGTGGAGTTTGGCAAAGAGTCCGTTGAGTTGAAGAAGCTGCTGGAGATTCCCCGACTCAACTACCTGTCCGTTCTCCAGGACAATAATCTGGTCTGCTTTTTCGATAGTGGACAGGCGATGGGCGATGACAATGACGGTACGGTTATGGCTAAAGGTAGTTAGCGCTTCTTGAATTAAGTGTTCTGAAATCGTGTCTAGGGCGTTGGTGGCTTCATCCAGAATCAGAATGTCTGGATTGCGGATAATAGCACGAGCAAGGGCGATGCGCTGTCGCTGACCCCCGGAGAGCCGAATTCCTCGGTCGCCTACTTTGGTATCGTAGCCTTGGGGGAGTTGCATGATAAACTCATGGGCATTGGCTTGTTTGGCGGCGGCAATGATATCGGCTTCTGTTGCGTCTAAGCGACCATAGGCAATGTTCTCCCTGATGGTATTACTGAAAATATAAATGTCTTGACTGACGATTGCCAGATGACAGCGCCAGGATAGTAAATCTAATTCTTTTAAGGGGTGATTGTCTACATAAATTTCGCCTTCAGTAACCTCATAAAAACGGCAAATTAGGTTAACGAGGGTAGACTTCCCCGCACCGGAAGGACCAACAAATGCGGTGGTTTTGCCACTGGGAATGGAGATGGAGATATTGTGTAAAGCGGGTTTATCCTGGGGATTGTAGCGGAAGCTAACGGATTCTAAGGAAATAGCCTGCTGCAATCCTGAAAACGTCAGATTGCCAGAGCGGATGTAGGGCTTGTCCGAGGGTTCCAGAAAGTACATCACATCATCCACCGAACTGGCTAACATCAGCAACTTAACGCGATTGCCACCGAGCAGTTGCATCTGCGGCTGAAGTCGATAGAGAATGAATAGAAAAGTTAGCAGGGTAGGTAATGCCGTCCGGTCTTGCAACAGAGCAATCATCATAATGCTCAACACCAGCAATGCCGAAAGCACCTCATAGAGCGGATTCACGGACGCCGACAACGTATCGAGCTTCATAAAGATACCACGGACTTGCTCAGACGCCTGATCAAACTGCTTTTGCTCGTAAGGTTCCCGTCCAAATGCCCGAATGGTTCTCATTCCTGCTAACCCTTCATACATTCGTCTTCCCAGAGCGACATTCACTTGAACTGCCTTTTGTCCCAAAACTTTGGACTGGCGCGTCACAAACTGGATAATTAGGGAAATCAAAAGCATGATCCCGCCGACTAACAGGGTCAACTTCCAGGAAATCAGTAGGAGTAAGGCGACATAAACAACGGTAGTGCAGGAACTTACAATCAGGTTGACCAATACCCCTAGTGCTTCACTGGTGCGCCATGTCTCAGTTGCCAATGTATTGAGTAATTTGCCAGAATCTTTAGTTTCTAAGAAGCTGTAGCTTACGCTTAATAGCTGATCGAAAATACGAGAGCGCAACCGATGGCTGATACGCGAATTTAACCATGCCAATAGAACCGAGTTACCGTAGGTTAGGCAGTTTTTCAGTACAATAGCGCCAAAGATAAATAGGGGAATAACGACTAGGCGTTGACTGGTAGGAACGGTACTGAGGACTTGGTTGAGAAAGCCGATTAAAGCATTGTCACTGACTGTTGGGTTAGAGGTTTGAGACAAGTTTTGGAGAAAAGGAATGAACAAGCTAACCCCCAATCCTTCCGAAACTGAAGATAAAATTCCCAGGGTAACAATTGCCGGAATTGCCCAGGGGTAAATTTTTAACAGTAGGAGTAGCCTTTTAATGAGTTTTTCCTCTTTAAGCTCTGTTTTTTAGGCGTCAGTGGCAACGAACGGTTAATGGTAAATGGACAACAGGTTCTCTTTTTAATTTAAGGCTGAACCTTCAACGGTTTCATAGTTTAGCTTTATTTTTTTATTCCGAGAAAGCTTAGGAATGAAATAGTGAAAGGCATCGCCAACTAAGACCTTGATCTTGATCGCGCTTTCTTTGCGTTTGATGTCATCAAGAGTCAATCTATTTTTTATATTTTTTGACTTGAACGACTGGTTTTCCGCAACCCCCACTCTCGCTCTCACAAGCTGAAGGACTAACCCTAAAATGCTTTGGAGAGCCAATAAATAAAACCCCAGCCGTAAGTAGGGTGTGACGACATCTGATTTTATCGCTTGTCCTAGCCAAAATAGAGTCGTTTTATGGTCTTTAAAATAATGACTTTGATGGGCAAAGTAAATATATAAACTGCTACTCGAAAATCCATAGAGAGCTGTGGGTATTTCGGGATGTCTTTGTCGTACAGCTTGCATCACTAAATGGTGTGACTTTGCCATTTGAGTAGAATCACGGGACATACTGTTGATAATTTTGCGATAACCAATCAGAAAGTCTGGGACAACTCGGAATTGACAAACGTCAGCGATTCTCAGATAAATATCCCAATCTTCACATCCCTGGGCAGCCTGTTCTTTCAATTGGCAGTTATATCCTCCAATTTGATCAAAACAATTTCGACGAATCATGGAGGCGCTCGCATTGCCAATAAAATTGTGACCGACTAGGGTGACGTAAACCTCTCCCTCAATTTTGGCGGCACGAAATATACCCGTGGGGACATCATCTTGATCAATATCCACTGACCACGAATAAACTAACCCAACAGAGGGATCAGATGCGAGAAAACATTGGACTTGCTTTTCAATATTTTCGGGATACCAAATATCATCCGCATCAATGGGAGCAATGAATTCGCCTTGAGACTTTTCAATGCCTAAATTCCGGGCGGCGGCGACTCCGGCATTTTTCTGTTGCAACAAGACTACCCGTTTATCTTGTTGTGCAATGGCTTGGATAATCTCAGGGGTTCTGTCTTGGGAACCATCATCGACGACTAAAACCTCCAGGTTCTGATACGTCTGAGATAGAACGGATTTTAGTGTCTTTTCAATAAAGGCTTCGGCGTTATAAGCTGGAATAATAACCGAAACCAGGGGTAAGGTAGAAGCTACGCGATCGCGGTTCAGGGTGATCATGAATTTTTGGGTTGCTGCTGAAACTATAAATATGCCCCAGATGCGCCAATGCAAGGCTGAACCATTTGTTTCTCTCGCCAACCGTGGCGTTGTTGATGCCAATGCCAAGCATGGGTGATCATATCCTTAAGTTCTGGGTATTGGGGCTGCCAACCTAAAACCTGCTTGGCTTTTTCTCCAGTGCTGACTAGCATAGGGGGATCTCCTGGGCGGCGAGGGCATTCGATCACTGGGATCGGTTGTTTGGTCACTGTTCTGGCGGTTTCAATCACTTGTTTGACGGAGAAACCTTTGCCACTACCCAGGTTAAAAATTTCACTTTCATCAGTTTGCAATAGTCGAGCTAATCCTAGCAAGTGCGCCTGGGCAATATCACTAACATGAACATAGTCTCGAATACAAGTACCATCTGGGGTAGGATAATCGGTGCCAAACACAGAAATGGATTCTCGCCAACCGAGGGCGCTAAACAACACGGAGGGAATCAGGTGGGGTTCTGGGGTATGATCTTCTCCCAAGCGTCCCGCCGGATCTGCCCCAGCGGCATTGAAGAAGCGGAAACAGATATACTTTAACTTGTATGCCGCCTCAAAATCAGCCAGCATTTTCTCGACCATCAATTTACTACTACCATAGGGATTGATGGGATTTTGTGGTTGTTCTTCCGTAATCGGTAATGACTGGGGGATGCCATAAGTGGCACAAGTGGATGAAAAGACTAACCGTTTCACCGAAGCCGCCACCATCGCTTCCAAGAGCGTCAGGGTTCCCGCCACATTGTTACGGTAATACTTGGCTGGGTTGGTGAAGGATTCCCCCACATAGGCACAGGCGGCAAAGTGGATAACCCCTGTGATAGAGTGAGTGGCAAATACCCGATCCAGTAAGGCGCGATCGCTGATACTCCCCTCAATTAAGGGAACCTGCAAAACGTTTTCCACGAAATCTCGATGTCCGCAGGTTAGATTATCCAAAATAACAACCTGATAACCCGCCTCCTTTAAGGCTTGCACGGTATGAGAGCCGATATATCCGGCTCCCCCTGTAACCAGGAGGGTTGGTGTCTTTTGAGATGCAGTTGCCCAGGTTTTATAGGTTTGGTACACTCGGTTTTGAGCTAGAAGTCTTATAGATTGATATTCTTATAGACTATGTATCATACAATTAGGTGCTAGTTGATACATAAGGGACTACTTTATAAAGTCTTCACACTAATCCCCAAATTATCAGGTTCTTATGAAGATTTCATAAAGTTAATTCATTGAGTGTGGTGTATAAGTTATCAGTCCTGGGAAATAGAACAATTTAGGATACAATCCTGTCAGAGGGAAATTCCGTATTTTCACCGACACCCCAGGTGCGTCCCATGATCGCAGTCCAAAACTCAGTCTATGAGTATCAAGTTGGGGGTTGTCTACCCATTGATGCTCCTACCTACGTCGTTCGACAAGCTGACAATCAACTCTACGAAGCGCTCAAAGCCGGCGAGTTTTGTTATGTCCTTAACGCTCGCCAGATGGGAAAATCGAGCTTACGGGTTCGCACAATGCAGCGCCTGAACCAGGTGGGGTTTGCTTGCACGGCGGTTGACTTGAGTGCGATCGGATGCCAAAACATTACTCTAGAACAGTGGTATGCCGGGATTGTTTACACCTTAGCCAGCAGCTTCGATCTCATGGATGCTGGTGAATTGGAAACCTGGTGGTCTACTCGCCAGACTCTTTCTATTGTGCAACGTTTTAGAACGTTTATCGATGAGGTCTTACTCCGAGCAATTCCTCAGAATTTGGTGATTTTTTTTGATGAAATCGATAGCGTTCTCCGCTTACACTTCCCCGTTGATGATTTTTTTGCCTCGATCAAATCCTGCTATAATCAGCGAAGCAATAATCCCAACTATAAACGCCTCGCCTTTGCTCTCCTCGGTGTCGCCACACCTTCAGATCTAATTCAAGATAAATACCGCAGTACTCCCTTCAATATCGGTCAAGCCATTGAACTTTCGGGTTTTCAGCTAGAAGACGTTCAAGCCTTGGTGCAGGGATTAGTAGGAAAAGTCAGTCATCCTGATGTGATTCTCCAAGAAATTTTAACTTGGACAGGAGGTCAACCTTTTCTCACTCAAAAGCTATGTAAATTAGTCCATCAACATATCGAGAAGCAAGGGCATTTAACTAAAACCTGGGAGACGCGACAACCTAGCCTGCTACAGAGACTTTATTCGGGCAGAAATGTTCAAGCTAAAATCTCAGATTGGGTCGAACAACTGATTCAAAATCAAGTGATTAAAAATTGGGAGGCTTTTGATGAACCTGAACATTTAAGAACTATCCACAATCGCTTGAGCCAAGGTGGAAAGAGTAATCCGGAAATCATTGATCTCTACCAGCAAATTTTACAACGTGGACAAATCGCGGCTGATGAAAGTCGCTCAAAAATGGAATTGCGGTTGACCGGAGTAGTGGTCAAGCAAAATGGCAAATTACGAGTCTATAACCAGATTTACCAGTCTGTCTTTAACCAACAGTGGGTTCAGCAGAACTTTCCTAATCTACCTCAACCTGTTTACGTCCCGAAAAGGGATAACAAGGCGGATAAGCCGGACTTAGACATCCTCTCTAGTGTCGAAGTAGAACTCATCTACAATCACTTAATCGACTGTGTACAACGGGAGTCCCCGGCTCAGTTGATTGAGCGTTTCCGTCAATTGTTCATCCATGGTAATGGCTATCCTGAACCGACAATTTTAGCAGCACTCTACGTAATCACGGCGTCTAAACAGGCTGAAGAAAAGTTTAAAAATATTCTCTATCGCTGCTGTCACATCCTGGTGAACCGTTGGCAAATGACGCCTAAAGAAAATGTCGCGATCGCACATTTACTGGGTCTGTTCCAAAGCCCCCACCAGCCTACCTCTAGCCGTTTGCGACAACTCGTGAAAACCTTTATCGACTCCGAAGAATATCGCACTTTAAAACGTCTTGTGAAAGTAGTCGATGATTCAGTACCAAGTTTTATCGACCTGGAAGAGTATCGAGTCTTAGAATCTCTGGGGGAAGTGGTAGATGATTCAGCAAAGGGAGAGGAGGATTCTACACCAAAACCGAAAAAATTAGCTCACTTAATTAGTCATTATCCCTTCTTATTCTCTTATTGTTTATTGAGTCAAGGCTGTTCCGAGGAAACCCAGCAAACCATCAAAAAACTGCAAGGAGAAAAACAGCAACGATTAGAGGACGAACTTTTGCAGTACGCTACTTATCTAGTTGAGGGAACTACATCCTCAGCTACAAATAGAGAGCAATTGGTGAACAATCCCACTCTATTGAATGATCAGGAATTGTATCTAGCACTGCAACAGTTTGGCGGAAAAGCTGAAAATTCATATACGTACCGTGAGTTGGCTCAAAACTTTCTTCACCAAACTTGCCGAACTCCATCTTATTCCCTGTTTAAAGAAAATTTATATCAGTATCTAGTTACGTCGATCGATCCGAGCTATGGGCAACACAACTTTTATAGATTATTGAATAAGCACCTAACGAATACGCTAACTGAATGTAACAATCATAAAGTGGACACTTCTTTGATTGGAAAAACATGCAGCCAGTTGTTTGATTTGCTCGTTGTTGAAAGTATGGAAAAACCCCAACATTATTGGTTTTGTGATTTAGTCGATAATCTGGGTTCTCTAAAAATGACAGTTTTACTGCTCAAAATTGTCCTATTGTCTCCCCAGTTGATTCGCCCTGACCTTGAAAGACGCTTGGCTATTTTATTTAATCATTACGAATCAACACCGATTGAAGAGATTCTCTATTTAGTTAAATCGATGGAAAATTTAAACGTTGCGTTTATTGTCAATTTTGGCGTCAGAGATTTTTCATGGCTGAACCAGTATTAAATAGGAATTATGAATTTACTGTTCCCTGAGGAATGACAAAATCTTTAGCAATTTTTAATCACCCAAGACTTTAGTCGTTCATTCACTTGGTCGGGAACCTCATCATGGGGACAATGACCGGCTTGGAGATAGTATTCTGTCAGTTGAGGATAATACTGACGGAACTTTGCTCCCCGTTCTTTGGCATTCATCCAGGGATCACCTTCTCCCCATAAGAGTAAGAGGGGACAGCGTAAACTGGCAAGCAGCACATCTATTTTTTCTCCTTGGGGCGATTTGAAGACAGAGGCGAAGACTTTATGCGCTCCGCGATCGCACGAAGGGCGATAGATATCCTCTACCAGTTGGTCAGTAATAGCGCTGTGATCTAAATAGACTTGCTTGAGGGTTCTGCGAATAATTGCCCGTCGCCGCAGGTACTGAAACAATAGGAAACTCGCCCAGGGTTGCAATAGAAGACTTCGCGTCATGCTCTTAAACCCCTTTTGCCCAGAATTCGCGGACTCTGGAACCTTCGTATCGGTAAAAGGACCGGCACTATTAAGCAACACCACCCCCGCCGCAGAATCAGGACACTGCGCCGCGACACACAGCGCACAATAGCCACCTAAAGAGTTTCCTGCCAACACCACAGGCTGACCAATCACCTGGGTGATAAAATCATGCAACTGGTCTCGCCACAAATCACCACTATATTGCCAGTCCGGTTTAGCCGATCGTCCAAACCCTAATAAATCAATTGCCCAAACTTCAAAGTCCTGTTTGAGTTCAGCAATATTCTTGCGCCAGTGATCCGTCGATGCACCAAATCCATGGATAAGTAACAGAGGGGGGTGTTGCGATCGCTTCTCACCTGCTTTGACGTAGTAAATCGACTGTCCTCGCCATTGCCAGTAGATGCCAGGAATGGTTGCTGTTGCTGCAACGGGGGTCGCCTGCATGGTTCTCGATAATGTTAAGTAACGTTAACTAATATAGCGTAAGCGTTAAGGAATGGGGGCGGACAGATCTAAGGCGGATTCAAAAGAGCGATCGCGCTCTACTGTGCTGCCGCAAAAACCTGATCAACTCTCAGCGTTAGGTTGGGTAAAGTGGGCGAGATCAAGCGATCGCCTGCTCGAAATTGCTGTAACTCGTATTCCCCCTCTACCAATTGACAGACTGTTAAAGTAGGTTGTTTGGGATTGCCAATGAAGCGTCGCCCACCTAATGCGGCATAATCCACAATCCAATATTCCTGGATACCCAAGGCTTCATACTCTCCCAGCTTAATCAAGTAATCATCCCGCCAGTTGCTTGAAACGACTTCTATAATCATCTTGATCGATTTGCCCAGAGTGATAATAGAACCACTTTCCCAATCCGGTTCATCAATTAGTGCAGGTTCATCTAGGACAATTACATCCGGTTCATATCCAGAAGTACCATCCAGAGAACGAACAATACATTCTTTAGGAATAAAATAGGGCAAGGAAGCTTGACGAATTGCAGTGCCTAGGTTGTAAGCTAAATCCCCTGACAACTTTGAATGCTTACCTCTCGGTTTTGGCATCTCAATAATTACCCCATGGTGTAACTCATAGCGGCATTCAGCGGTTTCTGGTAGCCACTCAATAAACTCATCAAACGTAATCGGCGGTTGCAAGGCTTGGATCATAGATTCACCTCGTTTTAGCTCTAGAAGTGTGCGATCGCGAACTTCTGCATGAACCGGATACTGGGCAACTTATGAGAGTTAGGGGTGATTTAGGTAAGATTAATTTGTGGGTTGGAACACCCTGCGGCTTGGGTTGTTACAGCTATTCACCATCACAAACAGTTTCCTAACTGTCTCCAGTTTAATCATCGAGGCATTATGCCAGATAGCCAGCCTATCATAGAGAAGACTCTCTTAAAATCAATGGCACTGAAAATTTGCCTTTTCGGATCGTCGAAACCCTTGATAGACCGTAGGGTGGGCAGTGCCCACCAGCCTCATTTGAGCGTGCTATTACTCTTAAGATGTATATAACATCACTCTCCCATGACTGCTCCTAGCGAGTTTCAGGATTACCTAAAAAAAATCTGCCACCGCTACGAACAGTGGTGGGCTGTGGATGCGTTAACTGAAACAATCGCGGCTAAACAGGCAACCTTCTCATTTGAGCAGATGGTGCAAACTGAAGAGAAGAGACAAGAAGATAAGCCACAGACAGTCTCACTGCCAATCCTTAAAGGCATCCAGCATTACATTAAATCCGAGCATATTTTACTGGTAGGTTCCCCATGTGTCGGCAAATCAGGTAATTTCCCGGATATCATATAAGTTAATGAGAAGAAATCATGCAAATCACGATCGAACTTCCTGACAACATCGCCAATCAACTACAACTAAAACCTGCAAACATCTCCCGCCGAATTTTAGAACTTATCGCGGCTGATAACTATCGCCAAGGACACATTGGAGCCGCCCAAGTCCGCCAGATGCTCAACTTCTCATCCCGTTGCGACACTTATGAATTCCTCAAGCGTGAAAAAGCCTACTTGCCTTACACGGAAGATGATTTAGAGCAGGATTCACAAGCGATTCGCAATGTTTTATCCCAAGAATGATTATTGTCTCCAATACCTCCCCAATCAACTACCTCATCTTGATTGGTTACATCAATCTTTTGCCCGAATTGTTTCAACAAATCATTATTCCCCAAGCCGTCTACCGCGAACTGTCTGATGCATCTGCGCCCTCACCTGTTCAAACTTGGATTGCCACTCCACTTGATTGGCTAAAAATCCACCCTGTCAACCAACCTTCGGATACAATTCTTGATCTACTCGATCCGGGAGAACGAGCCGCTATTATTCTAGCCCAAAAACTCAAGGCAGATTTACTCTTACTTGATGATATGAAAGCACGGCGTACCGCGACAGAAAGAGGGCTTGCTATTACGGGTATCCTGGGAATTCTGGATCAAGCAGCAACGATGAAATTGATCGATCTACCTGTTGCTGTTCAAAGCCTTCAGAATACATCCTTTTGGGCTTCCGACAAGTTGTTTCAAAAGTTGTTAGATAAACACTCCCTATTTTGAGAGAAAAAGCTATAGAAAAAGAGCGAGGCTTTGAGAGAACTTCAGGTTAAACGAAAAAACGTGTGTTATTTTACGTTATTTAGTCACACATTAAGACTATAAGGATGGTGGAATCGAGTCAAGATTCGGCTATCTCTACTCGCCAAATCGGGTGATTGGTCTGATAATTGTTGAGTAATATAAAGAAAAAGCTAAAATGGGGAACTGTACCCCAGCAACTATTTTTTTGTAAACACTAGAACGAGAGGGAGAAGCCTAGCCGTGTCTGTGGAAACGATTGAGAAGCGTTCAACATCAACTGTTCGGAAACCCGCACCTCGCTATCGTGTTTTGCTCCACAATGATGATTTCAACCCGATGGAACATGTGGTGCAAGCCTTGATACAGACGGTACCGAGTTTGACTCAGCCGCAAGCGGTCAATATTATGATGGAAGCCCACAACTCAGGAATTGCTCTAGTCATCACCTGCGCTATGGAACATGCCGAGTTTTACTGTGAAACCTTGAAGAATCACGGCTTAACCAGTACGATTGAACCGGATGAATAGGGAGACGTAAGTCCTGAACATTTTGAGACTGAACCTCCCGAAATTGGCACAATACCCAGCACCTGTGCGGCTGGGTTTGTTTGTTGTTACCCTAGGGCTATTTTGGTTACCGTTAGCTGCGCCAATCTACCTTTTAGTCGATGACTCAAACCTAGTCACTATTCTAACGATGGCGCTATTGTTTGGGGAATTTCTCGGGCTACTAAAAGTTTGGGGACGCTCAGTTTACGGAGAACCTCAACTGTTAAAACACTATGGGTTGTACTCCTCTCGGCGCAATGGGATAGACTTGCTCAATGGGTTAAGTATTGGTCTATTTTTTACCCTAGGCTTGTTTGCTTTAGAGGGGGGATTAGGATGGCTAAACTTTCAATCTCCCCCGAAACAACTGGGGCGGATTATTTTAGAAGGATTGCTTAGCGCTCTGGGTATTGGCTTAGCAGAGGAGTTAGTATTTCGGGGTTGGTTACTGGATGAGTTGGAGCGAGACTATTCTCCTAAACTATCTCTTTGGGCAGATGCGCTAATTTTTGCTACGCTGCATTTTCTCAAACCTCTCGCAGAAATTATCCGCACGTTACCGGGATTTCCGGGGTTAGTGCTGTTGGGATTAACCTTAGTTTGGGCAAAGCGAGGACAAGGGCGTTTGGGTTTACCCATTGGTTTACATGGGGGGTTGGTTTGGGGCTATTACATCATTAATGTGGGACAACTGGTGCAGTATTCGGGTCAAGTTTCTCCCTGGATAACCGGAGTCGATGGTAACCCGATCGCGGGATTTATGGGGTTAGCTTTCTTGATGGTGTTAGCTTTGGGGATCAGGGCGCGGTTTATCAAATAAGCGATCGCGCCCTAGTTTATCCTGCTTTTATGCCCGTTTGTTAATCTTCATCGGCTATATCATCATCATCGTCGTCATCATAATCATTGTCATCTACACCCATCAGTTCCGAGATTTCCTCTTCATCATCAGGGACATCCTCCTCGGTAACATCACGCGCCAGCAAACGATTCGTCTGTTCTAACCAATCTAAAACTGAGGTTTCACGCTGAACTGGAATGATGGGAGCGAGTTGTTCACGAGACTCTTCACGCAAAGAAGGATTATACATAGGAAGCTACAGTAAGTCGATATAAATGATACCATATTTAACGGTGGATTGTCAGGACTACAAATGGTTAACAAAGCCACATTACTAGAAGCGATCGCGGGAAAAAATCGGGGGTTATTGGCAACGGAAACTGAAAAAACAGCGATTTTGGCAGCCGTTGCCCAATTAGAAGACCGCAACCCCACGCCACGTCCTCTGGAAGCGCCGGATTTGCTCGAAGGGAACTGGCGATTACTCTACACAACTAGCAGCGATTTGTTAAACTTGGGTCGGTTTCCCCTGTGGCAATTGGGTCAAATTTACCAATGTATTCGCACCGCTGACGCGAAGATTTATAACATTGCCGAGGTTTCTAGTTTGCCTTATCTGGAAGGAATTATCAGTGTAGGAGCGCGGTTTGAACCTGTTTCCGAACGCCGAGTTAATGTCAATTTTAATCGGTCTGTTGTCGGATTACAGCGCTTAATTAAGTATCAATCTCCCACTAATTTTATCCAGCAAATTGAAACGGGAAAAAAATTCGCTGCTCTTGATTTTAACATTCAAAGTCGAGAGCAACGAGGCTGGTTGGAGACTACCTATCTCGACGAAAATCTCCGGATTGGACGAGGGAATAAAGATAGTGTATTTGTCCTCACCAAACCATGAATGCTGATCAATCTACGGTTTCCCTGACTCGCTTATCCCAAGGACAGCTCAATCTTTTAGAAACCTGTCCTCGTAAATTTCAACTGATGTATGTGGATCAGTTCGGAAGTCCTGTTTCACCGGAACAACAAGAACGTCTGACGTGGGGAAGTTACTTTCACTTGTTGATGCAACAACGAGAACTCGGATTACCGATAGACTCGTTGCTGAAGGATAATCCCAAACTCAATCATTGGGTTACGGCGTTAATGGATGCAGCACCCGATGTATTTACCCGCAATTCTCAAACCTTTCGGGATGCTGAGCATTGTCGCACATTAAAGGTTCAAGGCTATTTACTAACGGTTATTTACGACTTATTTATTGAAGACGAAAAAAGCGCCCAAATTCTCGACTGGAAAACTTATCCTCTACCAACAAATCGTCATCGGTTAGCCAAAGATTGGCAAACTCGCTTATACCGATATGTTTTGCTTCAAACTAGTGATTATTTGCCTGAGCAGATTTCTATGACGTATTGGTTTGTGAAGTCTCAACCCCGCCCCCAATGTCTTACTTTTGCCTACGATAGAGTACAACATGAAAAAACACAAGCGGATTTAACCGAGTTGCTCACTCGCTTATCAGGATGGTTACACCGCTATCAAAATGATCATATCCCGTTTCCCCAAGTGCCGATATCGGCGGGTAAATGCGATAACTGTAGCTTTGTGATACGCTGTCAGCGAACTGGGGAAAGTTCGGTTGGTGATAATGATTTATTACCCAATTTGGCTGATATTGAGGAAGTATCAATTTAAGTCATTCGTCATTCGTTAGGGAACTCTTAACCGGGAACAGAAGTAGCATACTATGTCTGGAATACCCTCCCCCATCTTCATCATCTTCTAGACACCTCTGCTACCCCGCACCCCTGCACCCTGCTTCCGCTACATCAACGGTGATTCCGGATAGTCGTTCGTTGATTAGTAGGTATAAACGTAAAGCCCTTTAACTTGACGAAGTATTGGGGTTTGAAGACTAGCGTAACTAAGGATGATTTAATGGTGCAGGAGCTAATGGGTTAAACGATTGTAATCACTCTGTTTGAGAAATAAATGAGTATTGCATCTCGTCCAAATAATCATTAAACCAGGATTCAACTTCTACCTATTTCTATCCAGCTCTAAGTTTTTATAGAGGCTGGAATAAAGCTGTTTGTGAATTGGTAAGGGTTATAACTTCAATGATTACAACCAACATTTGGCTGGTCTTTAGTTTTTACCTGGTTTATGTAACAATTAGCATCCCACTCTTTTTTATGACATCTGGCGGCTGGATGTCAATCTTTTTCTACATCGCCTTTACGGGATTGTTCTACATAGCGACGACAATCTTTTTGTTTTTTAGTGCGACTGCCCGGACTGCAAAGAGACGAATGAAGGTAAAAATAAAGGCAAACTTTCTAATCAGAATTATTGCGCTGCAAGCCTTTGTTATTCTGTTTAATTACGGAACCTGCGGCGATAACATCTGCTATCAAGGGTTCTTGCCAAGTCTTTTGGAGGAAACAAATTTTCCAGTAATTTTCACACCGCCATTTGTGGTCGTTTTGTTTGCCCTTTTGTTGTATTTGGGGTTTTTGTCAATGTTTTTATTGGATGTGGCTTAAGGGAACAGGGAACAGGGGGAAAATGAGAAGATTTTTCATGGTATAATAATTAGCCTGAGTTCATGAAAAATTGACAATAAAGAGATGAAAGGAGGAATCGGACAGTTGAGGAATAGCTTACTGTCTTTATTCCTGAAGTCAAACTGTCCATTATGCGATCGCGCCACTGATGCTGAATTGTGCCAATACTGTCAGCGTCAGTTACAACGCTGTCAACTGAAGCATCCGAGTCAATTCTGGCAAGGGGAGTTACCGATATTTGTCTGGGGAGATTATGGCGGCGCTCTCAAACGTGCGATCGCGGCGCTAAAATATGAGAATCACACTCAGCTAGCCCGTCCCCTGGGATTTTGCTTGGGTGAGGCTTGGCTAAAATCGGCGGCGGCGCAGCAGACTAAAAAATTAACCGTGATTCCGATTCCCATTCACCCCAGCAAGCGACAACAACGGGGGTTTAATCAAGCTGAACTCCTTGCCCAGAGTTTTTGTCAATTTACAGGGTATAATTATCAGCCTCACGGTTTAGAACGTGTTCGCGAGACTCAAGCCCAGTTTGGCTTATCGGCAAAGGAGCGATCGCAAAATCTCACGGAGGCTTTTGCCGTGGGTAAGCGCTTTGGCAAACGTCCACCCCATTCACCTGTACTGATTTTAGACGATATTTACACCACAGGCGCAACAGCCCGTTCAGCCACTCAAGTGTTACGCCAGCAAGGAATCAGGGTTTATGGTATTGTTGCGATCGCCTCTTCTAAACAGGGACGATAGAGATGCAGATGCATTCGTAGGGGCGAAGCATTCGCGCCCAAATTGATCGGTTTTCTACCAAAGTTTCAACGCGAATGCTTCGCCCAACCCCCGGTTCACCAACCCCCGGTTCACCAATGACGAATGACAAATGACAAATGACCAATGCCTAATCACTAAATATAGGGTTAACCTGAATGATGTATCCTTATATATAGGGTATAGGGGAAGAAGGGTAAATCTGGATTACTTGGGAGTATCATTAGACCCGTCAGCTTATCATGAACGTGAGCGATCGCGCCCGTTATCAATAGCCCGATACTATCGCCCCTTAACTGAATCCTTATCTGTGTAAGTTCTATGTCCTTCGTCGGTCTACATATTCACAGTGACTACAGCTTACTTGATGGCGCGTCCCAGCTACCGCAATTAGTGGATCGGGCGGTGGAATTGGGTATGAGTGCGATCGCACTGACGGATCATGGGGTAATGTACGGCGCGATCGAGTTGATTAAAGTCTGTCGGGGGAAAGGGATTAAGCCGATTATCGGCAATGAAATGTATGTGATTAATGGGGATATTCAGGATAAGACGAAGAAGAAACAGCGTAAATACCATCAAGTTGTCTTGGCGAAAAATACCCAAGGCTATAAAAATTTAGTCAAACTGACGACAATTTCTCATCTGAAAGGAATCCAAGGAATAGGAATTTTTCAGCGTCCTTGTATTAACAAAGAATTACTTAAACAGTACCGTGATGGATTAATCGTCACCAGTGGTTGTTTAGGCGGAGAAGTCCCCCAAGCGATTCTCAAGGGTGACGTGCAAAAAGCACGAGAACTTGCCAAATGGTATAAAGAGGTTTTTGCCGACGATTATTATCTAGAAATTCAAGATCATGGGTCGATTGAAGACCGGATTGTTAACGTAGAAATTGTTAAAATTGCCCGTGAATTAGAGATTAAAATCGTCGCGACGAATGACTCCCATTTTATCTCTTGTTACGATGTCGAAGCCCACGATGCCTTACTCTGTATGCAGACGAGTAAATTAATGGCAGAAGACAAGCGGATGCGCTACTCCGGCACCGAGTATCTCAAGTCCGCAGAGGAGATGGCACAGCTATTTCGGGATCATTTACCCTTCGGAGTGATCCAAGAGGCGATCGCGAATACTCTGGAGGTAGCTGAAAAGGTTAAACGTTACGACATTATGGGGGAACCGCGCATCCCCGATTACCCGGTTCCCAAGGGTCACAGCGCCGATAGTTACTTAGAAGAAGTCACTTGGAATGGACTATTAAATCGCATGGGATGCCGTTCTCGCAGTGACATTGATCCCGTCTATAAAGAACGGCTGGAATATGAGCTGAAAATGATGCAACAGATGGGATTTTCCACCTATTTTCTAGTCGTGTGGGATTATATTAAATATGCCAGAGATCAGAAAATTCCCGTGGGTCCGGGACGGGGTTCAGCAGCGGGTTCTTTAGTTGCCTATTCCCTGAAAATCACTAATATTGATCCAGTGCATCATGGGCTTTTATTTGAGCGCTTTCTCAATCCAGAACGGAAGTCTATGCCGGATATTGATACCGATTTCTGTATTGAACGCCGGGATGAGGTGATTGAGTATGTCACCCAGAAATATGGGGCAGATCGGGTGGCACAAATTATTACATTTAACCGGATGACCTCGAAAGCCGTATTAAAAGATGTCGCCAGGGTTTTGGGTGTTCCTTATGGGGAATCGGATCGGATGGCGAAAATGATTCCAGTTTCACGGGGAAAACCTACGAAGTTAAAGGTAATGATTTCTGAGGACACACCCTCACCAGAGTTTAGAGATGCTTACTTAAATAACCCCGAAGTTCAGCGCTGGCTGGATATGGCAATTCGGATTGAAGGAACCAATAAAACCTTTGGCGTTCACGCGGCGGGGGTGGTGATTTCTGCCGAACCTTTAGATGAAATTGTTCCCTTGCAGGTGAATAATGAGGGGGCAGTGATTACCCAGTATTTTATGGAAGACTTAGAATCTCTGGGACTGTTGAAGATGGATTTTCTAGGTCTTAAAAATTTAACCACGATTCAAAAAGCGGCGGAATTGATTCGCAAAAATAAAGATCTCACCTTAGATCTCGATCACTTACCCCTGGCTGAACGGAAGGCGTTTCAGATTTTGGCAAAGGGAAAATTGAATAAAATCCCGGATGATATAAAACTGACCTATCAGCTTTTAGAGAAAGGCGAGTTAGAGGGAATTTTTCAGTTAGAATCCTCTGGGATGCGCCAGGTGGTGCGGGAGCTAAAACCGTCGAGTATTGAAGATATTTCTTCGATTTTGGCATTGTATCGCCCCGGACCTTTGGATGCGGGTCTGATCCCTAAATTTATTAACCGGAAACACGGGAAAGAAAAAGTTGAGTACCAACATCCTCTATTAGAGCCAATTCTAAAAGAAACCTATGGTACGCTTTGTTATCAAGAGCAGATCATGAAAATGGCTCAGGATTTGGCGGGGTATTCCCTGGGTCAAGCGGATTTGCTAAGGCGTGCCATGGGAAAGAAGAAAGTTTCAGAAATGCAAAAACATCGAGACATTTTTATCGATGGTGCGGCAAAAAATGGTGTAGCGAAGCGAATTGCGGAAGAGTTATTCGAGCAGATGATACTATTTGCTGAATATTGCTTGAGTTATGACACGCAGATTCTCACGGTTGAATATGGCGCTGTGGCGATTGGGGAAATAGTAGAAAAGGGAATTGATTGTACGGTTTATAGTGTGGATGAGCATGGCTATGTTTACACCCAACCCATTGTACAATGGCATAATCGTGGTGAACAAGAGGTGTTTGAATATACGTTAGATGATGGTTCGACAATTCGGGCGACAAAAGACCATAAGTTTATGACAGATAAGGGTCAAATGTTACCGATTGATCAGATATTTGAGCAAGAATTGGAGTTGAAGCAGGTGGAGGTATTGCAACCTGTTTTTTAAGTAGGAAAAAGGTAAATGACATTGCCTTAAACCTTGCTTGTGCCTTGACAAACCACCTAAGAGGTAAACGTCACTCTTGTCGGTTGGGTTGAGGTAATAAACATCGAGAAGCGCCACGTTAGGGACAATCGCGATTAGAAATAGTTCTATCGGGTAAAGTGGTATTACAGAATACTGCACCAGTTAAATCGGCATCTTGTAGGTTAGCACGACTCAGGTCAACATCCCAGAGGTTGGCTTCGCGCAAATCAGCATTCGTTAAAAAGCTATTACTCAAATTAGCACCTCTGAGGTAAGCGCCATTTAAATTTGCATTATTAAGTCTGGCATTACTCAGGTTAGCGTCTCTGAGATTAGCGGCTTGCAGATTAGCACCATTGAGTCGAGCATTATCTAGATTAGCACGTCTGAGATCAGCACCTCTGAGTTCGGCTAAGGTGAGAATCGATTGAGACAGATTGGCTTCACTCAAGTTGGCTAAACTTAACAGCGTTTGGGTTAAGTTCGCACCAATGAGAGTAGCATTACTTAAGTTAGCCGCTTTGAAGTTGGCTTCTCTGAGATCTGCACCCCTGAGATCTGCACCACCCAGAAAGGCGCGAGTGAGATCAGCATTTTTTAAGTCAGCGTTACTGAGGTTGGCATTAATTAGGTCAGCATATTTGAGGTTAGCATCACTGAGAGTCGCTTGGGTGAGGTTGGCTTGACTCAAGTCGGCATACGTTAAAATACTTTGACTCAGGTTACTATTACTCAGATCGGCATTTGTCAAGTCACAGGTAGAACATTCGCCAGTATCTTGTAACTGTTTTAGATGGTCAGGATTTTCCGCGTTTAGGGGAGTGGCTGACAAAAAGAGCGTTAGGAGTAAGAAGATCGGCAGAATGTTGAGTTTCATCTGATTGGTGATTAGGGATTCTTCCATGACACAACCACAAACCCAAGCCTATAGGTATTTTTCGCTAATCTGGGCAGAAGCGATCGCAAAAATTCAGCAATTTCACTGATTCTAACTCCTAGAGTAACGGATTATGCTTAAAAAGCAAGGACAAGGAAGCAAACTCTTAGTTGTAGATGCAGTTCCCTGGTAGCTATCTTTAGCTGCCAGGATTTTCCTTTAGATTGCTTAATTTTTTAGACGCCTTGGTTCCGTGGGATCACGTAAGTCTGTTCCTTTGAAGAATTATCCCGGCTCAAAAATCCCTATCCAGACTGAGGCGATCGCTAATTGTTATCGGTCAAAATAAAGCTAATTACTGAGAACTCACAGTTAGTCTACTCCTCTAGACTTATGCCTAAAGATACTTACCAACAATCACTCCAAGCTGCTACCGCCAGATATAACGCTTTATTATGCCAAAGCTATAGTCAACTCAGTTTGGAGGACAAAATGTTTCTTGAAAATTTCCGCTATTATAAACAAATGTCCTTGAATCAGGTGGTTCAAGCCTTAGACGCTCAACTGAAGCACATTCAAGGTAAGGATTATTGGAGTACCCGTCAAAATACTAAGCTATTTAATTTTAGTATCGACCGATAAGCTCCGAAAAAATATTATTTGATCCAAGGGTTGGGGGAGAGGGCGACCGAGCAAATTGAGTAGATTGGTGTTGTTAATTAGGCTAAGCGGGTCGCCCCTAAAGTTTATTGTTTAGGGTGAGCCATTTATTTTCCAGCAATGTTATGGTCTTACCCGCGCATCCCGATTATCAGGATATAATTATATTTAGAAGAATGATGATGTATTATTCAGTCCGTTTTAACGGACTTTAACTATGAGCCTTGAAATTGATTTCAAGGCGGTGTGACAGCGGGGTAATAAATCCAATCAATATGTTAACGGGATGTAAATTGATTAAAGATGGTGTGACATCGTGGTAATAAGTGCCAATCAATATGTTATCATTGGTGAAAATTAATTGAAGATGGTGTGACATCGTGGTAATAAGTATTACCCGCGCATCCGCCTGGGAATCAATTCCCAGGCTCATAGCCAAAGTCGTCTGAAGACGACTCAGCAATAATACCAGCTCATCCCGATTATCAGGATATAATTATATTTAGAAGAATGATGATGTATTATTCAGTCCGTTTTAACGGACTTTAACTATGAGCCTTGAAATTGATTTCAAGGCGGTGTGACAGCGGGGTAATAAATTCAATCAATATATTAACGGGATGGAAATTGATTAAAGATGGTGTGACATCGTGGTAATAAGTGCTAATCAATATGTTAACGGGATGTAAATGAATTGAAGATGGTGTGACAGCTGGGCAATACATCCAATCAATATGTTATCATTGGTGGAAATTTATTTCCGGTGCTGGGTTAGGGTGAGCCATTTATTTTCCAGCAATGTTATGGTATTACCCGCGCATCCGCCTGGGAATTAATTCCCAGGCTCATAGCCAAAGTCGTCTGAAGACGACTCAGTAATACTATAAGTTAATCCCAATTATACAAGATATAAATTTATGGCGCTTTGGCGGCTTTACTATCATCTCGTCTGGGCGACAAAAGAACGCCAACCGTTGATTGTTCCTGCACGAGAACCCGGATTATACAGCTATATTATCGGTAAAGCTGATTCGCGAGGTTGCATTATTCACGCCATTGGGGGTATAGAAGATCATCTCCATTTAGTGACATCTATCCCACCAAGCCTTGCGATCGCGGATTTCGTCAAATACATTAAAGGAAGTAGCGCCCATCAGTTTAACCAAGATTCACCTCCCACATCAGCCAAGTTTGGTTGGCAGCGCGGATATGGTGTTTTTTCCCTGGGAGGCAAACAACTCGATGAAGCGATTGCCTACGTGAGTCAACAAAAGCAGCATCATTCCCAAGGCACGGTAATCCCATCCTTGGAACGAGATAATTATGAAGATGACGCTCCAACATCCCGACGAGGTATGGTATGGAACCAAAATTAACTCCTGATGAAATTAACGCCAAACAACAGCTATTGCAGGATTACGAAACCGCGCAAGAAGCCTTTGCAATCTGAGAAATCAGGGCAGACTTGATGCCATGCTCTAGTCAGCCCTGAACTAAAGTAATCTACTCTTCGAGAATGTTGACAAATTCAATTAAATTAAAGCTTTTGCCGCTGAAAATTTTGATTTGGGAATGTCATAAGGACGATAGTATATGTCAACAATTTTAGCCAAATCAGCTAAAGTATAATTTGTGTCAAACAAGGATAACTTTAGGCAATGAAAAAAGGTAATATCCATCGTCAACCCCAATTGTTGACAAAAATTTTCCGAAAGTCTATTCCCATTCCCTCTATACCGCAGATTTCTAGCGGCAAACAGTTGTTTTAAAACAACGAGTTTTTGTAACAAAACCTCGATAATACTGGCGGGCAACTGCAACCCCGTCATCTCTCGTGTGGGAATAGGCACATTCTGGTCAAATCTAAATTGAGCGTCTGTGAGTTGACAGACTAAACACAGTTGCTGTATCACCTGGACTTGGAACAAATGTTCGAGCTGTTCACCCCGCAAAGCTCCTTGATGTCTCAGATACAATCCCAGAGGTTGATCCTCTGGACACAACTGAGCCAGTTTCGTGATCACACGGTTACTCACCCAATCATATTGCTGGATCAGTGAGAGTAACCCTGTCTTGTTCAACTGGTTCGCGGCGGCGACAAACTGCCCATTCTCCACCCAAATATAGTAAGACGAGGCAGCTCCTGATTCCGATCGCGATCGCAGCATGAGTAAGCCGCTTTTATTCCCCTGATCGATAAATCGAAAAATTTCCGGCAGAGAAAAATCAGAAAGAAACCCTGTAATGGACATCGCTGGTGAATTGAACCCCTACAACTATTGTCTCGATTAACGGTTAAACTAAGTCGCGATCGCCAAATTCGGTCAGATCACGATTTATAATGGGTGGGTGTTGTTGTTGGCGATCTGGCTGTAGTGACCAAAACTCCCCTTCCTAATTCCCGCTCCTCTACCGAAGTAGTACACGAACAACCGGATGCCTTAGGGCGTTTTGGCAAATTTGGCGGCAAGTATGTGCCGGAAACCCTAATGCCTGCACTGTTCGAGTTAGAGCAGTCGTTTAAACAGTACCGCAACCACCCAGATTTTCAGCAGGAATTGCAACAGTTATTGCATGATTATGTCGGGCGTCCTAGTCCTCTATATTTTGCTGAACGGTTAACCGCCCACTATGCCCGCCCCGATGGCGGTGGAGCGCAAATTTATTTGAAACGGGAAGACTTAAATCATACCGGCGCTCATAAGATCAATAATGCCCTAGCCCAGGTCTTATTAGCCAAGCGGATGGGCAAAAAGCGGATTATAGCAGAAACTGGGGCAGGTCAACATGGTGTGGCAACGGCAACGGTTTGTGCGCGGTTCGGCTTGGAATGCATTATCTATATGGGTGTTCAGGATATGGAACGCCAATCCCTAAATGTGTTTCGGATGCGGCTAATGGGTGCTAAAGTTCAACCCGTGGCGGCGGGAACGGGTACGCTTAAGGATGCCACCTCGGAAGCGATTCGCGACTGGGTCACTAATGTGGAAACGACCCATTACATCCTCGGTTCTGTCGCAGGTCCTCATCCCTATCCCATGCTCGTGCGTGACTTCCAGGCGATAATTGGTCAAGAAACTCGCACTCAATGTCAAGAAAAATGGGGCGGTTTACCCGATATTTTGTTGGCTTGTGTGGGTGGGGGTTCCAATGCAATGGGACTGTTCCACGAATTTGTCAACGACGAGAGCGTGCGCTTAATTGGTGTTGAAGCCGCCGGGGAAGGTGTAACCTCTCAAAAGCACGCTGCTACCCTAACCTCAGGACGTCCGGGTGTGCTGCACGGGGCAATGAGCTATTTACTCCAAGATACTGACGGTCAAGTGGTGGAAGCCCACTCGATTAGTGCGGGACTCGATTATCCTGGTGTTGGACCCGAACACAGTTATTTGAAAGATAGTGGTCGGGCAGAATACTATAGTGTTACCGACCAAGACGCGATCGCAGCTTTTCGCCAGTTATCGGAACTCGAAGGAATTATCCCCGCCCTGGAAACCGCCCACGCGATCGCGTATTTAGAAACTCTGTGTTCTCAACTTCAGGGTAGCCCGAAAATAGTGATTAACTGTTCCGGTCGCGGTGATAAAGATGTACAAACCGTTGGCAAGTTGATTCAGTTAGACTCACAGGATTAAACGGTGCGGTCAAAGTCTCTTTTGGTCATGAGTGGATTACTGCTGCTAAAGTTAGGACTCAGTAGCTGTGATTTGGCGTTGAGTTTCAAGACAACCCCCGTAAGTCAATCCGAATCTCCTACAACGATTTCTCAACAGTCAAATGACGGTGAATTCACCAATTGGGAAGAATCGGTGCATCAACAGATTAATCAATATCGCCGTTCCCAAAAACTGCCACCGTTAACCTTAGACTCTAACATTAGCAAGCAAGCCAGACTCCACAGTCAGGCAATGGCAACCGGGCGTCTACCCTTCGGTCATGGGGGATTTGAAGAACGAGTCCGCGCGATCGCTCAATCTATTCCCTATCGCCAAGCGGCTGAAAATGTTGCCTATAACCAGGGCTATTCAGACCCCGCCACCCAAGCGGTGCAAGGTTGGCTAAAAAGCCCAGGACATCTAAAAAATATTGAAGGGGATTTTGATGTAACCGGGATTGGCGTAAGTAAAAATGCCAAGGGAGACTATTACTTTACCCAAATTTTCATCAAACGGCAGTAGTTTGTCTTATGTTATTTGCTGGTTATTTTTTCATCATTCATCCTTTATCACTCAGATAACCTATGACTAAACCCCCCATCGAGAAAGAACTGGCAAAATTTCAAGTTTGCGATCGCGACCTTCCCGACGCCCTGCTCAAGACCTATCTAAACGCCGAAGCGATTGCCGTTGATACAGAAACAATGGGGCTGATCTATCAGCGCGATCGCTTGTGTCTGGTGCAACTGTGTGACCCCGAAGACCGAGTTACGGTGATCCGCATTGATAAAAAACAAAAACAAACTGAAGCCCCCAACCTGAAGCAGTTGCTGGAAGCCCAAACGGTCTTAAAAGTATTTCACTTTGCCCGTTTCGATCTAGCCATATTACGCCAAAATCTGGACATCTACGTCCAGCCTATATTTTGTACGAAAATTGCCAGTAAACTTGCCCGTACCTATACCAACCGCCACGGACTTAAAGATTTAGTCCTGGATCTCGAACAGGTGGAACTGGATAAAAGTTCCCAGAGTTCAGATTGGGGAAATCCCCATAACCTTTCGGATGAACAACTCCGGTATGCGGCGAATGATGTACGTTATTTGCTGTCTGTGCGACAGAAACTGATTGCCATGTTGCAACGAGAAGAGCGTTGGCAACTTGCCCAAGAGTGCTTTGATGCCTTATCAGTGATGGTGTCTTTGGATTTGCTCCTCTATCGAGATATCTTTGAACATTAACGTAATCGCGGAAGCCCTCACCCTCAGCAGATCCTTCGCAGGCTCAGGAGGGTGAGGATGGACAGCGGGAAATTGAGGAACGAAATTTCCCATCTTCTGGACAAGCTTACCCTAAATAGTATATAGTGGTAAGAGGAGGGAAAAGCGATGGGACATCAAGCTGTCAAAGTTAGGCTATATCCGACAACTGAACAACAAGTGATACTAGCTCAACACTTTGGCTGTAGCCGTTGGTGGTGGAATCATGCACTCAATTTGTGCATTGAAACTTACCAGGCAACAGGTAAAGGTTTGACCCGTTCAGCATTGAATGCCTTCTTACCTAAGCTCAAAAAACAGGAGGATACTCAATGGTTGTCTGAATGCTACTCTCAGGTATTACAAGCTACTACACTCAACCTAGTGACTGCCTATAAGAACTTTTTTGAGGGTAGGGCTAGATACCCTAGGTTTAAGGCAAAAAGAAATAAGCAGTCCATTCAGTATCCCC